>JAVHSF010000298.1:0-12541 GCA_036172035.1 Gallionella sp.
TTGATTTAATGGGCTGGTTCAATCAAATTCAACACGTAACTGCGACATAGCCAAACAAAAAGCCTCCGGAAAAATCGGAGGCTTTTTGGGCGAGCGTATCGAACCTGGAAACGAGACTATTTTTTCTCGTTGTGTCCACCGAACTCGAAGCGCAGCGCAGACAGCAATTTGCTGCCGTAGTCGGCCTCACCGCGCGAAGTGAAGCGGTTAAACAAAGCGGCGGTCAGCACCGGGGCGGGTGTGCCGGACTCGATCGCCGCGATGCTGGTCCAGCGACCTTCGCCAGAATCGGAAACCTGACCGCTGAATTTTGACAGATCGGCATCGCTTTGCAAGGCGTGAGCGGTCAAATCCAGCAACCAGGAACTCACCACGCTGCCGCGCCGCCACAATTCGGCTACTGCGGCGACATCAATCTCGTAGCGGAAAGCATCCGGCTCGCGCAATGGAGTCGTCTCCGCGTCAACATGCAGCGACACGCCGCCCACATTGGCGTGACGCAACAAATTAAAGCCTTCGGCATAAGCCGCCATCATGCCGTATTCGATGCCGTTATGCACCATTTTGACGAAGTGGCCCGCACCTTCCGGACCGCAATGCAGGTAGCCGATTTCAGCCGTACTGGGCTCACCGGTACAGCCTTCGGTGCGCGGCGCGGTGGCGACACCCGGTGCCAGAGTGGCGAAGATCGGTTGCAGGTGTGCGACCGTTTGTTTCTGTCCGCCCATCATCAGACAATAGCCGCGTTCCAACCCCCACGTTCCGCCGCTGACCCCCACGTCCACATACTGGATAGACTGCGCAGCCAGGCTTTTCGCGCGCGCGATGTCGTCCTTGTAATAAGAGTTACCGCCATCAATGATGATGTCGCCCGCGTCCAACAGCGGGGTCAGTTCGGCAATGCTGGCATCCACCACGGCGGCAGGTAGCATCAGCCAGATGGCGCGCGGCTTGCTCAATTTGCTCACGAAATCCTGCACGTTGCTGGCCGGGGTCAATCCTTCCGCCGCCAAGCCTTGCACCGCCACGCTGCTGCGGTCAAACACCACGCAATCATGACCTCCCTGATGCAAACGACGCACCATGTTCGCGCCCATACGTCCCAACCCTATCATTCCTATTTGCATATATATCTCCTTGATTAAATGTAATTTATTAACTTATACGCGAGATCGTGGCGCACTCAATAACCCTCCAGTTTCGCACCTTCCGGGTGCATGGAGTGCCGCCAGAACTGGTCTTCGCGGTCAAACAAACGGTAAGTGCCGCGCGGCCCCCAGCTTCCGGCCTGATAAGTATTGATGAATTCACGCTCCATAGACCAGACCTTGAGCACCGGATCCACCACGCGCCAGGCGGCTTCTACCTCGTCTATGCGCAGGAACAGGGAGTGGTCGCCCATGATGACATCGAGCAACAGACTCTCGTAAGCATCGAATTCCTTGTCTCCCTCGTTGTGGTAGGTCGCATCCAGGCTGATGGTGCGGGTTTGCAGATCCAATCCCGGCGCTTTGACCTGCATTTCCATTTGCAAACAATCATCGGGCTGAATGCCCAGCATGATCCAGTTGGGTTGTTGCGGACCTTTGCGCGCATGGCGGAACAGATCCTGCGGCGGCGTTTTGAAACGGATGCAAATCGCCGAACTGTTTTCTTTCATGCGTTTACCGGTGCGCAGATAGAATGGCACGCCCGCCCAACGCCAATTATCAATAAACAACTTCATCGCGGCATAGGTTTCGGTAGTGCTGCCCGGCGCGACGTTTTTTTCTTCCAGATAGCCGGGGACGGTCTGACCGTCTATCGTGCCGCTGGCGTATTGGCCGCGAAACGCGTGGGCGTGTACCGCGTTCTGGGTGATGGGGCGGATCGCGCGCAATACCTTGACTTTCTCGTCGCGCAAATGCTCGGCAGACATGGACACCGGCGGCTCCATCGCGACCAGTGCCAACAACTGCATCAGATGGCTCTGGATCATGTCGCGCAAAGCGCCCGCCCCTTCATAATAATCGGCACGATTTTCAACGCCCAGCGTCTCGGAATGGGTGATCTGCACATGATCTATGTAGTGGTTGTTCCACAACGGTTCGAGCAGCAGATTGGCAAAACGGAACACCATCACGTTCTGTACCGTACCTTTGCCAAGATAGTGGTCAATCCGGTAAATCTGCGGCTCGTCGAGATGGCGGAACAGGCTGGCTTGCAGCGTTTGTGCGCTCAACAAGTCGTAGCCGAACGGCTTTTCGATCACCACGCGCCGCCAGCCTTTGTTTTGCTTGAGCAACCCCACCTTACCCAGTTTGTCCACGATACCGGGGTAATCCGCCGGACGAACCGCCATGTAATACATGATGTTGGGCGGGAAATCCGCGTTTTCATCCAACAGTTTTTGCAGGCGGTTATAAGCGTCATCGTCGCCCAGCGGCAGGGCGAAATAATGCAGGCGCGCGCAGAAACGTTGCAGCGCGGCTTCGTCAATTTTGTCCCCGTGTACCTCGCGCAGGATGTCGCTCACGAATTTCAGCCACACTTCCCGCTGGTACTGCGCAATATCACAGCCGAGAATAACCAGATGTTCGGGCAAACGCTGGGCGATTTCGAGATTAAATAACGAGGGAATCAATTTCTTGCGACTTAAGTTTCCGCCCGCGCCGAAAAAAGTCAGCGTGCAGGGTTCCAGGGGTTTCATGTATCTATCCTTATGGGTTATACGATTTGATTTGCTGATAAGTTATACGATTTGATTTGCTGATAAACAGAGGGATTCGGGGAGTTCAGTGCGGTCTCTACAACATCCTGTTTCTTGCTTGCAACGTTCCATCAACAACCGATTTGCCACCCATCCGATCCAGCCAGTCTGGTGTAACGCACCTGTCCCCTGTCCAATTTGGCCGTGATAATACTCGCTGAACAGCAAGAAGTCTCGCCCATCTGTGTCAGATTGAGGGAAGAGGCCGGATGAAAACGCACTTTTATCCGCGTTTCCGCGTGATACCTTTTTTGAAATCAACCTGAAGATAAACCGATAGACAAGGGAGGAGCGCCAGAGCTTTATCCACGCTACCCAAGCCTCAACAATCAACGGTGACATACCCATAATAATCACGTCAGCACCACGCCGTGGGGCTGGTGCGGCAACTCCAGGTAGTGGCGGGTCTGCATCTCGGCCAGGCGACTCGCGGTGCGCTGAAATTCGCCGTCACCCGGAGCGGTTCCGTATAACGCATCTGGCGCAACGGCAAAACTGGCCACCAGCTTGACGTGATTGTCGTACAGCACGTCTATCAGCCAGCTGAAGCGTCTGGCTTCATCGGCGTTGTCAGGACTCATCTTCGGAATGTCCGACAAAAACACCGTGGGGTAACGGTGGGCGATTGCCAGATAATCTGCAGAGTCGTGGTTGCCGCCGCACAACTCCCTGAACTCGAACCAGACGACTTCACGCGCCGCCCTTCTCACCGGAATGTTGCCATGCCCGACCGCGATGCGGGTGGCACTCTCCCGCTGCGCCGACGCGAGCCGCTGAAAGAAAGCCTCCATGCGCCGCTCGCGCGCCGCGCCGCCCATGAACAGCACATCGCGCCCCATCCGCATCAGGCGGTAATCCTTGTCGCCGTCACAATTCAACACTTTCAATCGTCGCTTCAGCAGCGCGATGGCGGGTAGAAAATTTTGCCGTTGCAAGCCGTTCAGATACAGGCCGTCCGGCGCATAGTTGGACGTGGTGAGCAGCACCACGCCCCGTTCCAGCAAGGCTTCCAGCAGACGCCCCAGTATCATCGCATCGGCAATGTCTTCCACATGAAACTCGTCCAGACACAGCACGCGGGTGGCGTGGGCGATGTTGTCGGCCAGTGCCAGCAAGGGATCGGGCTGGTCGGCGAGCTGTTTCATCTCGTGGTGGACTTCGGCGATAAAGTTATGAAAATGAATGCGGCGCTTGCGGCGGTAAGGCAGGCAGTGGTAAAAACCGTCCATCAAAAAGGTCTTGCCGCGCCCCACACCCCCCCAGATATACAGACCGTTCGGCACGTCGGGACTGAGCAGGCTGCGCCCCAGAAACCGGTTGCGCTTGTGCTTGAATTCGACCAACTGTTGCCAGAGTGTTTCCAGTTCCCCAATCGCTTCGGCCTGAGCCGGATCGCAGATAAAACCGCCTTGCGCACAGGCTTCCCGATACCATTGTCGCGGGCTTTTTATGCTATCCGGTTGAATTTCAATCATTTTTTATTTCGATGAATTCCAGGGCATTCTGGTCTGGATCGCGGCAGAACAGGGCGCGCCGCCCCGACTGGCTAAGGGTACAGGCGACCCCGGCACGTTCCAGACGTTCCAGCAGCGGCTGCAAATCCGACACCCTTAAAGCCAGATGTCGGTCGCGCCCGCCATGCGCGGGACGTTGCAGCCCGGTTTCGGGGTCAGGCAACAGCATCAGGTGAATCTGCTGCCCCTCTGCCACGTCATACCATACCCCCCCGAAACTCATGAGCGGGCGTTTTGGATCGGCTCGCAAACCCAGCAAACCTTCATAAAAATCGCGCGATCTGGCAAGATTGGCGCTCAAAAAAGTGGCGTGGTGTATCCCTTTTATCATCTTGGAAACGGCAGTTGAACGGGTTTTACTTTGCCCGCCGCCAGTTTGGCGCGCTGCCTGGCTTCATCGGTATCACAGCCGGTCGCCAGCGCCACACCCATGCGGCGGCGGGTGAAGGATTCGGGTTTGCCGAACAGACGAATGTCGGCATTGGGGATGCGCAAGGCTTCCGCCACGCCCGCAAAGGCAATGCCCTTTTCCTGTAACTGCCCGTAAATTACCGCAGACGCGCCCACCTCGCGGCGCGCGACATTCACCGGCAAACCCAGAATGGCGCGGGCGTGCAGCTCGAATTCGTTCTGCGCCTGGGTACACATCGTCACCATGCCAGTGTCGTGCGGGCGCGGGCTGACTTCGCTGAACCACACCTCGTCGCCCTTGACGAACAACTCCACGCCAAACAGCCCCAAACCGCCGAGATCGCCCGTGACTTTTCCGGCAATGTCGCGCGCGCGTTGCAGTGCCAGCGGGGTCATGCGTTGCGGCTGCCAGCTTTCCACATAGTCGCCGTGTACCTGAACGTGTCCGACCGGGTCGCAATAATGCGTTTCGGTATGGCCGTCCGCCGCCAGCGCGCGCACCGTCAGTAACGTGATTTCATAGTCGAAAGGGATCACCCCCTCGACGATCACCCGCCCCTGATTGACGCGGCTGCCGCTGGCGGCGTAGTCCCAGGCGGCTGCCACTTCGGCGGGGCTGTCCACTTTGGACTGTCCCTTGCCGGACGACGACATGACAGGCTTGATGATGCAGGGATAGCCGATGACCTCAATCGCGGCGCGCATCGCTTCCAGGCTATCGGCGAAGCGGTAGGGCGAAGTCGGCAAGCCCAGCGTTTCTGCCGCCAGACGGCGGATGCCTTCGCGGTTCATGGTCAAGCGGGTGGCGCGCGCGGTGGGAATGACCCGCGCCAGCCCTTCCCGCTCGATCTGTTCCAGCATGTCGGTAGCGATAGCCTCGATTTCCGGCACGATCAAGTCGGGCTTTTCCCGTTCGACCAGGGCGCGCAAGGCGGCACCGTCCGTCATGTTAATGACGTGGGCGCGATGCGCGACCTGATGTCCAGGCGCGTCGGCGTAACGATCCACGGCGATGGTTTCCACGCCCAGCCGTTGCAGCGCGATGATGACCTCCTTGCCCAGTTCGCCGCTACCGAGCAGCATGACTTTGGTGGCGGAAGGGGAAAGCGGCGTACCAAAAACAACGTTATGCATGATGTGTGAACCCGAAGTAAATGCGAACCGGCGAAATTATACACAAGCCGTGCGGTGAACCGGGGCGGGCGTTATTTCCCGTACAACTTCCCAGACAGCAGGCTGGCACTGACGATCAGCGCCGCACCCAGCCAGTCGCGCAAGCCCATCGCTTCGTCCGCCAGAAAATAAGAGGCGAGTGCAGCAACCACTAATTCAAACAAAAACAACAACATGGCGCGATTTGCGGGCATATGGGTGA
The DNA here is from genome assembly GCA_036172035.1 of Gallionella sp. Classification (GTDB taxonomy): domain Bacteria; phylum Pseudomonadota; class Gammaproteobacteria; order Burkholderiales; family Gallionellaceae; genus Gallionella. Next base: position 6,050 of record JAVHSF010000298.1, read on the forward strand.
CACCGTATTGCACCGCAAAACTGGATGCACACAGCACGATGCCGAGCAGAGCCAATATCAGCCAGGCCTGCGCGTCTATCGCCTGCAACGAAATCCCGCCCCGCCACCACAACAGCGGCGCGGTCAGCAGCGCCGTACCCAGCCAGATGCTGAAGGCTTTGCTTTCGACACTCAGATGTGCGGCGCGGCGCGACACCACGTTGGATAAGGCGAAGCCCATGCCGGCCGACAGCCCCAGCCATTCGGAACTATTTTGCGGATAGGGCAAGCCTACGCGCGGCTCCCAAAGCATGATGAATGCACCGCCCAGCGATGACGCGATAACCAGGTAGCCGTAACGGTTCAGGCGTTCGCCGAGCAGTCCATATGAAAACAAAATAGTCCACACCGGAGCCAGATAAAACAGCAGCAGCACGCGCATCACCTCGCCGTGCAACATCGCCAGCACATAGCCAAAATTCGCCCAGCCTGCCGAAAGCACCAGCAGCAGCGCCCACCAGCCTGCTTGCGGCAGTTCACGCCACACGCGCGGCAGCATGAAGCCGCCGCACAGCATCGCAAACAGATAACTGGCGAACGTCGCCAGTGGACCGGATACCCCGGCTTCCTGCAACACGCGGTAGGGATACCAGATCAGCCCCCACACCAGTGCGCCGCTTATAATTCCCGCCACCGGCATGACATTTTGTTTTCCGCCGTCCAATCGCATATTTTGTTTTAACGACACTGATCAGACCCTTATAATGCGCATCACTTTCGATGCCGCTCAAACCGTAATGAATCCAGACCTCAACCGCTTGCAACCCTACCCTTTTCAAAAACTCGCCGCCCTGTTTGGCACGGTGACACCCAACCCGGACTATCGCCCGATCAGCCTGTCCATCGGCGAACCCAGGCACGCCACGCCGCAATTCATCAAGGATGCGCTCATCGCCAACCTCGGCGGGCTGGCGAATTATCCCACAACCGCAGGCGGCGACGCGCTGCGCGGCGCGATAGCCGACTGGCTGGCGCGCCGCTACGGCATTCCCGCGCCGGATGCCAAAACGCAGGTGTTGCCGGTAAACGGCAGCCGCGAGGCGTTGTTCGCCTTCGCGCAAACCATCATTGACCGGACACAGCCTGCCCCGGCAGTCGTGTGTCCCAACCCCTTCTACCAGATTTATGAGGGCGCGGCGCTGCTATCGGGCGCTGCCCCCTACTTCCTGAATACCCTGCCGGAAGACAATTACGCGCTGAACTTCGCACAGTTGCCGGAAGCGGTCTGGCGGCGCACGCAGTTGATTTATGTCTGTTCACCGGGCAATCCGACCGGACGGGTGATGCCTTTAAGCGAATGGCAAACGCTGTTCGAGATGGCTGACCGCTACGGTTTCGTGATTGCCTCGGACGAATGTTATTCGGAAATCTACACGGGTACGCCGCCCCTGGGCGCGCTACAAGCCGCACGACAACTGGGGCGCAGCGATTACCGCAATCTGGTGGTATTTTCCAGCCTGTCGAAACGCTCCAATGTCCCCGGAATGCGCTCCGGCTTCGTCGCGGGCGATGCCAGCGTGATTGCCAGATTTACCCTGTACCGCACTTACCACGGTTCGGCGATGAACCCGGTGATCCAGGCCGCCAGCATCGCCGCCTGGAACGACGAAACCCATGTCGCGGAAAACCGCCGCCTGTATGCCGAAAAATTCGCCCAAGTGGTAAAAATACTGAAACCCGTGTTGCCGGTGACGATGCCGGATGCCGCATTTTATTTGTGGGTACGCACGCCGGTGAGCGACACGGCTTTCGCGCAAGCCCTGTATCGTGATTATAATGTGACCGTTTTGCCGGGCAGTTATCTGGCGCGCAGCGCGCAAGGGTTCAATCCCGGCGAAAATTTTGTGCGCCTGGCACTGGTGGCAGAAACTTCCCAAACCACTGAAGCCGCACAACGCATCGCTGAATTTACGGGCAAGTTGTAGTCGGGCGCGACTCGACCTGCTTGCCATTTACGACTTAAAGGAAACAACATGCATCCATTACAGAAAATCATCGAATCCGCCTTTGAAAACCGTGCCGACATCACCCCGCGCACGGCTGACTCGCAACTCAAGGAAGCCGTAGATTCGGTCATCAGCCAGCTCGATCAGGGTGCTTTGCGCGTCGCCGAAAAAATTGACGGCGAGTGGGTCACCCACCAATGGCTAAAAAAGGCCGTGCTGCTGTCGTTCCGTTTGCAGGACAACGCTTTTATCAAGGGCGGTTTCACCAACTATTACGACAAAGTGCCTTCGAAGTTCGCCGACTACAATAGCCGGGATTTCCGTGAAGGCGGTTTCCGCGTGGTGCCTCCTGCCGCCGCCCGTAAAGGCGCATTCATCGGCAAGAACGTGGTGCTGATGCCGTCTTACATCAATATCGGCGCCTATGTGGACGAAGGCACCATGGTGGATACCTGGGCGACGGTCGGTTCCTGCGCGCAAATCGGCAAGAACGTGCATCTTTCCGGTGGTGTGGGGATCGGCGGCGTACTCGAACCCGTGCAGGCCAACCCGACCATCATCGGCGACAACTGCTTCATCGGCGCACGTTCGGAAATCGTCGAAGGCGTGATTCTGGAAGACAATGTGGTCATCTCGATGGGCGTGTTCATCGGCCAAAGCACCAAAATTTATGACCGCGAAACCGGCACGGTAAGCTATGGTCGCGTACCCGCAGGATCCGTCGTGGTCAGCGGCAGCCTGCCTGCCAAGGATGGCAGCTACAGCCTGTACTGCGCGGTCATCGTCAAAAAAGTGGATGCCAAAACTCTCTCCAAGGTTGGCATCAACGAATTGCTTAGAGGTATTTAAGCAGGAACCGAAGATTCAGAATTGAGCCAAACCCGGGTTTTCTTCGCGCCTCAATCCACGCGTCTCAATCCTTTTTAAGGAGCCTTTAATGCTTGTCACACCCTTATTGAAATTGGCGGTAGACAGACAAGCCTCTGACTTGTTCTTCACGGTGGGCGCACCCGTCAATATCAAGATTGATGGCATCTCCCGTCCGGTCAATTCACAGAACATGGATCGGGAACTGGTTAAAAGGATTGCATATGAAATGATGACCTCAAAGCAAATAGTTGATTTTGAGGCCAATATGGAGATGAATTTCTCCTACCGTGTGGATGGACTGGGTAATTACCGGGTCAACATCTTCCGTCAGCGCGGCAATATTGCCATCGTGATACGTTATATCAAAGGCAATATCAACAATATGAATGCGTTGCATCTGCCCGATGTACTCAAGTCGTTGATCATGGAAAAACGTGGTCTTATTCTGGTCGTCGGCGCGACCGGTTCAGGAAAATCCACCACGCTGGCTGCGATGATCGAACACCGCAGCCACACCCAGCCCGGCCACATTCTGACGATCGAAGACCCCATCGAATATCTGTTCAATCACGACAAATCCATCGTAAACCAGCGTGAAATTGGCACGGATACCCTGTCTTACGAAAACGCCCTGTCCTGCGGAATGCGCGAAGCGCCGGATGTATTGATGATAGGCGAAGTGCGGGATCGCGACACCCTGAAACATGCGCTGATTTTTGCCCAGACGGGTCACCTGTGTCTGACCACGCTACACGCCAACAACAGTTACCACGCCCTCAATCGCATCGTCAATTTTTTTCCTTACGACTCGCGGCAAAGCGTGTTATCTGACCTTTCCATGTGCTTGCGCGCGGTCATCTCACAACGTCTGGTGCGCAGCGCAGACGGCAAACAACTCCCTGCGGTGGAAATTTTGCTGAACACGACTCTGATCGCCGACCTGATCAAAAACGATGAGATTGAAAAAATCCGCGAGGCGATAGACAAAAGCGTCTCCGCCGGTTCGCAAACTTTTGAACAGGCGCTTTACCGATTATTCAAGTCGGGAAAAATAACCAAGGAGGAAGCCATGCTCAACGCCGATTCGGCCAGCAATCTGTCTGCCCTGATTGATTTTTCGGAACACACCAACACAATCCCCGTGCCGGAATTTTCGTCACGCAGCAAGGAGGCAAGCCCGCTGTCCCCGAAGTCGGATTTCAGTGGCATCAAACTTGATCTGGACGTATCCAAATGAAGTTGTATGGCATCCCCAATTGCAACACGGTCAAAAAGGCGCGCGACTGGTTGTCACAACATGACATTACCGTCGAATTCCATGATTTCAAGAAACGGGGACTGGATGCCGCGACCGCGCAAAACTGGCTCGACCAGCGTGCGTGGAGCGAACTCATCAACCGCAAAGGGTTGACTTGGCGCGGCCTTTCAGAACAACAAAAACAACAAATTACGGATGACTCTTCAGCATTGACTTTAATGCTGGATAAAACCAGCGTCCTTAAACGCCCGTTACTGGAACAGGACGGAAAATTGCTTTCTGTCGGTTTTGACGCAACCGTGTATACGGATATTTTCAAACCAGCCGATTAAACCCATCATGACTGACACACTCGCTCTCGCCCAAGCCCTGATCGCCCGCCGCTCGCTCACCCCGGACGATGCGGGCTGTCAGGAAATCCTTATCAAACGCCTGGAAAAATCAGGTTTTAACGTCGAACGCATGAGATTCGGCAACGTGGACAATTTCTGGGCGCGGCGCGCGGGCGGCAGTCCGCTCGTTGTTTTCGCCGGTCATACCGACGTTGTTCCGACCGGGCCTGCCGAATCATGGTTCAGCCCGCCCTTCGAGCCGACCCTCCGCGACGGAATGCTGTTTGGTCGTGGCGCTGCGGACATGAAAACTTCGCTGGCGGCCTTTGTCACCGCCATCGAGGCATTTGTCGAGGAACATCCCGCGCATAAGGGTTCGATTGCGCTGCTGATCACTTCCGACGAGGAAGGCGTGGCGGTGGATGGCACGGTGCGCGTGGTGGAAGCCTTGCAAGCACGCGGTGAAACGCTGGATTACTGCATCGTCGGCGAACCCACCTCGAACAAACGGGTCGGCGACATGATCAAAAACGGACGGCGCGGTTCGCTCAACGGAACGCTGATCGTCAAGGGAATTCAAGGGCATATCGCCTATCCTCACCTGGTGAAAAACCCCATCCATATGGTCGCGCCTGCGATTGCCGAGCTGGCTGCCACCACCTGGGATCAAGGCAACGAATATTTCCCGCCGACATCCTGGCAAGTCTCCAACATCAACGGCGGCACGGGAGCGACCAATGTCGTTCCCGGTACGGTGGAAATCCTCTTTAACTTCCGCTTTTCCACCGCCAGCACCGAACAGCAACTGAAAGACCGGGTACACGCCATACTGGACAGACACAACGTCAGCTATGACTTGCAGTGGGAACTATCCGGCAAACCCTACATCACGCCCAAGGGGTGTCTGGTCGAAGCCATCAGCAGCGCCATCGAACAAAGCTACGGCATCACGCCCGAACTCTCGACTTCCGGCGGCACTTCGGACGGACGTTTCATTGCCGACATCTGCCCGCAGGTCATCGAATTCGGCCCCCTGAATGCCACCATCCACAAACTCAACGAGTGCGTCGTCGTAGCCGACATCGAACCGCTAAAACTTACTTATCAGCGCACGCTGGAAAATCTTTTGCTCAAATGAATCAATACTTCTCTGAAGCCACACGGCATTTACACACGGTACGCGACTGCCTGCGCTTTACCGTCAGCCGTTTTTATCAGGCCAAGCTGTTTTTCGGCCACGGCAGCACCGAGGCTTACGACGAAGCCGTCTATCTCATTCTGCACACGCTGCACCTGCCGATAGATACCCTGGCGCCCTTTCTGGACGCGCAACTCACGCCCGGCGAACTGGGCGAAGTGCTAGAGATCATCAGACAGCGCGTCGAACAGCGCATTCCGGCTGCCTACCTGACCCGCCAGGCCTTTCTGGGCGAATACAGTTTCTATGTGGATGAGCGGGTCATCGTGCCGCGCTCCTTCATCGCTGAATTGCTGCGCGAGCAATTGTCGCCGTGGATCGCCGACCCGGAAGCCATCGGCAGCGTACTGGATATGTGTACCGGTAGCGGCTGTCTGGCGATTCTGGCTGCGGATGCCTTCCCCAATGCACGGGTGGATGCCGTTGACCTGTCGCCCGACGCGCTGGAGGTCGCCCGTCGCAATGTCGCCGATTACGAACTCGGCGAACGCATCACGCTGATCGAATCCGATCTGTTCGCCGGTCTGACCGGTCGCCGCTATGACCTGATCATCAGCAACCCGCCCTATGTGGATGCGGAATCGGTCGCCAGCCTGCCAAAGGAATACCTGCACGAGCCGGTACTGTCGCTGGGTAGCGGTCAGGACGGACTGGATGCCACGCGCAACATTCTGAAGCACGCCGCCAACCATCTGACAGAGAACGGCATCCTGATCGTCGAAATCGGCCACAACCGCGACGTGCTGGAAGATGCCTATCCCGACCTGCCCTTCACCTGGCTGGATGTTTCTGCGGGCGACCAGTTCGTGTTCATGCTGCATCGCAACGACCTGCTTTAAGCGATGACAC
>JAVHSF010000298.1:12641-14208 GCA_036172035.1 Gallionella sp.
GGCGACCAGTTCGTGTTCATGCTGCATCGCAACGACCTGCTTTAAGCGATGACACTAGCGATTGACCAGGTAAGACGTGAGGCCAGCAAATTACTGGATTCAAAGCTACGTTCGGAACTTGGCCAATACATGACACCATCAACTATTGCAGAGTTTATGGCTTCGCTATTTTCCTATCACGGTCATGCAAAACTGCTGGATGCAGGTGCTGGTGTTGGCTCATTAACGTCTGCATTTTTCAAACAGGCGCTACGTGAGGAAATATCAGTCAGTGCGGAAACCTGGGAAATAGACGACACTCTGGCTGGGTATCTAAAAAACACACTCGATGAATATGTTCAGCTTGGGCAGGGGAAATTCAAAACCCGCATTCATACTTCAGATTTTATCGAAGATGCCACTTTCTCAATTCAATTCGATGCCGACAACCGCTATACACATGCCATTCTCAACCCCCCTTACAAAAAAATAAGCGCAAATTCGAAACACAGAAAATTATTGCGTTTGGCGGGAATTGAAACGGTCAACCTGTACACGGCATTTGTAGCGCTGACCGTCTTGTTGATGGCCAAAGGGGGAGAAATTGTCGCCATTATTCCTCGTTCATTTTGCAACGGGAGTTATTATCGCCCGTTTCGCAACCTGATTTTGCAGACTTGCGCCATTCGCCAATTGCACTTGTTCGAGAGTCGAACTCAGGCATTTCAGGACGATGACGTATTGCAAGAAAACATTATCATTCACTTGTTCAAAGGTGAACCCCAAGGTGATGTCATTGTATCCACCTCGCTTGATGCAAAATTTCAGGATTATCAACAGACCACATTTGAGACTGGCGCAATCGTAAAGCCGAATGATGTGGAACAATTTATTCACATACCGACCACGACCAGGCAAACAGATACGCCGCTACTTTGCACTCACACTTTGCGCGATATTGGACTCGCAGTTTGTACCGGTCCAGTGGTGGATTTTCGACTGAAAGAGTATTGGGCAGATATACCAGATAAAGATTCATGCCCCTTGCTCTATCCCCACCATTTCAGCAACGGTGTACTTCGCTGGCCAAAAATACATAAAAAACCGAACGCGCTGAGGCTCACCCAGAATGTCAGTAAGTGGCTGATGCCGCGTGGTCACTATGTGCTGGTAAAACGTTTTTCATCAAAAGAAGAACGCCGCCGCCTTGTGGCTTACCATCTCACCCATGATGCTTTGGATGCTGCCTATATCGGATTCGAAAATCATTGGAATGTATTTCACATCAACAAACACGGTATGGGTGAAGACACGGCACGGGGACTGAGTACTTTTCTCAACTCGACCGTTCTTGACGAGTACTTTCGAGTGTTTTCAGGACACACGCAGGTTAATGCGACCGATCTGCGCAATATGCGCTATCCAAGCCGGGAACAATTAGAAGAACTTGGCCAGCTTGCCAAAGATCAACCTATGGATCAAGCCACCATAGATCGTTTGATTAAAGAATTGGAAGCGACATGACCACAAAACAGGAACGAATCAACGAAGCGCTGGATGTACTCAGGCAGATGGGAATGCCCAATGA
>JAVHSF010000299.1:0-2364 GCA_036172035.1 Gallionella sp.
GCCTTGCAGCACTTTTTCCATGCCATCCTGCTTCAGGGTGTGCATGCCTTCATCCAGCGCAATGGCCAGCAATGCGGCAACCCGCGAATGTTCCTGTATGGCTTTCTTGACGGCATCGCTGCCGATCAGCAATTCATGCAAACCGACCCGACCGCGATAGCCGGTGCCGGTACATTTGTCGCAACCCACCGGGGTATAGAGGGTGAATTGTTTTTTATCGTTGGCATACAGCTTGATCCACTCGTCATGCAACGCCTTGCTGGCCGCCAGCGGGTCGGTCTTCCAGGCGGTACTGTGTTTCAGTTCCTCGCTGTATTCGGCAAGCAGCTCTGTTATTTCGTCGGCACTCGCAACATGCGGCTTTTTACAGTCCGGACACAGCCGCTTGGCCAGACGTTGCGCCAGGATGCCCAGCAGCGCATCGGCAAAGTTAAACGGATCCATGCCCATATCCAGCAAACGAAGTATGGATTCCGGCGCGCTGTTGGTGTGCAGGGTGGAAAACACCAGATGCCCCGTCAACGAGGCTTCGATACCGATGGACACGGTTTCCGCATCACGCATTTCACCGACCATGATGACATCCGGGTCGGCGCGCAGGAAGGCGCGCATGATGGTGGCAAAATCCAGCCCGGCTTTCTTGTTGATCTGTACCTGACGCAAGCCCTTCTGGGTAATTTCCACCGGGTCTTCCGCCGTCCATATCTTGGTTTCAGGCTTGTTGATGAACTTTAGAATGGAATGCAGGGTGGTCGTTTTACCTGAACCGGTCGGACCGCACACAAAAAACAAGCCGTAGGGCTTGCTGACCGTACGCTTGATCAACTCGCTGTTACGCGCCGAGAAGCCCATCTTTTCCAGTGGCAGCGGGTCTCCGGCAGCCAGAATGCGCATCACCACGTCTTCCACGCCCCCCTGCGAGGGAATGGTCGCCACACGCAACTCGATGTCCAGCGGCCCGAATTTGCTGAACTTGATCTTGCCGTCCTGCGGCCTGCGCTTCTCGGATATATCCAGTTCGCACATGATTTTGAGACGCGTGACCAGCGCGTTGCGGTAAGTGGCCGGCACCTCGATGTAGTTCAGCAGCGAACCATCCTTGCGCAAGCGTATCTGTGTCTTGCCCTTGCCCGGCTGTGGCTCGACATGAATATCGGATGCCCCCATCCGGTAAGCATCCACAATAATCTTGTTGACCAGTTTGACCAGTTCATTGTCTGCCGCCGCATTGACATCATCCTGGGTGACGACCGAGCTTTCCTCATCCTCGTCTGCCATGCTGGACAACAAATCGTCCACGGAAGATTCATCCATCTGACCGACACCGTACCCCCCCTCCTCGCCGCTGCCGTAAAACGCATCCAGGGTTTGCCGGAACTCGCGCTGGGAACAAACCTTGTACACCAGCCTGTTTCTGGGAAAGATATTATTGACCACCCGGGATGCCTGGATACGCTCCGGGTCGGTGGTCAGGATCACCACGCCCTCCTGCGTTTCATCTATCGGCACCCAATGGCTGCTCTCGACGTATTCGCGTTTCAGGTTGCGCAGCAGGTCGGAGGGCTTGATGCGATCAGCCTTGAACGGTTCATATTTAACCCCGAAAAAGCTGGCCAGGGCATTACCCAAAGCCGCCATGCTGACCTGAAATTCATCGAGCAACACCTCTTCAAGATCTATCCCCTTGCGTCTGGCGGTACGCGTTGCCAGCTCAAACTCCGGTCCCGACATCACCGCACCCGCCACCAGATAATCATAGCGTGTCTTGACGGTCGCTTTTTCCTGGCGCTGGCGCAAGGCTACCGCCATGGTCTGAGCCAACTCCAGCACCCCTTCTTCGACGACGGTCGAAAAGGCCAGCCCGGCCTTGTTGTTGATGATCTGAATCACCCCCACCAGATCACCGCTCATCACATCCAGTATCGGCGCAACCAGCATCTGCATGGTGCGATACCCGGTACGCCGGTCTACTTCCTGCAAAAAACGCAAATGCGCGCTGTATTGGCTCAACTCCTGCTCGTCGTAGACATCCTTGATGTTGAGCAATTTTTTGTGTACGGCGACATAGCCGGCTACACTCTGCTCGGCAATCGGCAACTTGAGGTCTTTGAAGGAATTCAAACCGGTCTTGACCTTGGAGACCAGCGAAACGTTGTCATCGCCAACGACATAGATAGTCAGTCTGTCGGCATTGAACAGATTGCAAATATCCCTGCTGACATCCAGCATGATTTCGTCAATATTACTGGTCGCATGTATTTTGTTGACGACATGGTTGAGATTCGTGGTGAACTCAAGCCTGCTGCTCATGTCGTTGCTACGCCGTTCTACCACCATTATTTCCGCTCCTGTCTCGCCACCCGC
>JAVHSF010000299.1:2464-14202 GCA_036172035.1 Gallionella sp.
GGTCAAATGCCCATTTCCCACGCCCTGCATGACCCGCCCATCAAAACTCAAGCTCTTGATTATTAAGTAACATTTTTGGATTGAGCGCGCCCACGCAAGATTCGATTTCACGCATGGTCACCTCAACCTCGCCGGGCTTCAAATGCGTGATGAATATTTCTGCCTCGCCAGTGAATTTAGCCAGCTCTCCGGCCAGCAAACTGGGACACAAATGCAAGGAAAGATCAGCCAGATTTTTTTCGCCTTCCGAAAAAGCGGTCTCGATAACCAGATAGCGAAGATTTTCAATCCGGTTCACCACCTCCCACAAACGGTCATTGATATGCGTATCGCCACTGAACACCAGGCTGCTCTGCCCGCTATCCAGATGATAACCGACCGCCGGAACCGTGTGATGGGCGGGAACGGAACGTATCTTGCGACCTTGCAGGTCAACTATCTCACCCAAAGCAATCTCATGAAAGCGCATGACGGGGCGTTCTGCGTCTGGAATCTCGGTAAAATCCGGCCAGACAACCCAATTAAAAATATGCTGCTTGAGCGCATCCAGGGTGGCTTTGCTTGCATACACTGTCAAGGGATGAGCGCGCATCCAGCCCACGCTGTCTACCAGGAAAGGCAGACAGCAAATGTGATCCAGATGGGAATGCGTGATGAAGACATGGTCAATCTCGCGCAACTCGCTCAGGCTGAGTTCACTCACCCCGCTACCTGCATCTATCAAAATATCCTGATCGAGCAAAAACGAAGTGGTGTGCAGATTGCCACCGATCCCACCGCTACATCCCAATACTTTAAGCCTCATGTTTAAGCACTCTTCATGTTCCAGACAAACTACGACAAACTGGCATCAGCAAAGATTCAGTCCGCTGTCAGCCTTTGAAATAAAACTCCATCTTGGTACCCGCCAGTTCGATCACGTCATGATCGTTCAATTGATAGGGCTGCGCACCAAGGATATGCCCATTCACCAAAGGAAAAACAGCCCCCTCAACGTGCGTGATAAAGAAACCGTTGGGACGACGGGTCAACACGGCAACCTGCACACCGGGTTTGCCCAGGGTGGTGAGATTTTTCACCAGGTCGAGTTCCTTGCCTGCATTCGGACCATTAAAAATTTGTATCGCCGCAATTTTGACGGCAGGAAGAGGGATCGCGAGCGGGCCTGTGGAGAGGGCTTTTTCGTAAGTCGCACGGACACTACCTGCATTTTGATTGACCTGAATCGTTCTAAAGTGTCCGGTATCGCCCGATTGGTCATCAACCGGCTGCACGGGGGTCGCCGCAGTACGCACCATTACGGTCTTTTCAAAATCAGTCGCATTCGTCTGGCTGACCTGATCGTTCAGGTATTTGAGCTTGTATTTGCCGATCTCGATGACATCGTTGTTCTTCAGGAAGTATTTTTTGGTAGGCTCGCCATTGACGGTCAGCCCGTTTGTGCTATCCAGGTCTTCCAGGAAAGAATCATTCTGGATGGTGATAATCGCCGCATGTACCCCGCTCACGGCGAGGTTGTTGATGACAACATCGTTGTGCGCCTTTCGGCCGATGGTCACCCGCTCTTTGGTCAGCGGACACTCATTTATTACCACCCCGTCTATACTCAATACCAATTTAGCAGCCATCGCCGTGCCTCTCTTTATTTCTTCAACCAATTGAGCAAACGCGCCCACCCGCTACGCGGCTGGACGAACTCGTGTTTTACTTTTACCAGAATCACCGAAACATTGTCACGGCCACCATTATCATTGGCAATCTGAATCAACTGTTCGGCGGCAAGCGGCAGATTTCCCTGCATCCCGTACAAAACGGACTCGATGTCCTCATCTTCCACCATATCGTTCAACCCATCCGAGCAAAGCAGATAAACATCGCCCACTTCCACGTCATGCAGATGTATTTCCGGTATCACTTCGGCATCTATACCTACGGCGCGCGTCACCAGATTTTTGTTCTTGGAATGCCGTGCATTTTCGATGCTGATCATCCCGCTGTCTATTTGCTCCTGTAGCAGCGAGTGATCGCGGGTAATCAGTTCCAGCTTCTCGCCACGCAAACGATAGGCACGCGAATCACCCACGTGGCCTATCACCACACGGTTGTCATAAAACAGCGCCGACACGATAGTCGTCCCCATTCCCGCATATTGCGACTGACTGTTCGCCGCCTGATAGATGGAAACATTCGCCTTGCATATACCCGCCCTCAACAACATGACAGCGAGTTCTTCGCCTGTTGCTTCGTCCGTTTGGATGGGACTGGCGTTTTCCAGGCGCGGCGCAATCTCACTTACCATGACCGTCACAGCAATACCGCTGGCTACTTCCCCCGCGTTGTATCCACCCATGCCATCGGCCAATATGACCAGGCCATAATCCGGCTCAACTGCTACGCTATCCTCGTTATGCGCACGCAGCATTCCGGGATGCGTCTCGCTGACGACTTCCAGCGCCTCCACAATCCTCATTCTTTCACTCCTGCGGGCTGATTCAGCCCCTGTAAACTGGCAGCGCATTTGCGCAATGCGTCAGCCATCTCGGCTCCATCGGCATAACGGTCTTCACTCTGCTTGGCCAGCGATTTATTCACGATTGCCCCGAGACAAGGCGGCAAATCTGCTTTGATACTCAAAATATCAGGATGCGGATCATATGCGATACGGTACATCAGTTGCGCCAGGGAATCGCCCTCGAACGGGAGCTTACCACAAGCCAGTTGATACAAGGTCACACCCAGCGAGAACAGGTCGGAATGCCCCCCGATCTTCTTGCCGGACAATTGCTCTGGCGACATATAGGAGGGCGTGCCAAAAACAATGCCCGTCCTGGTGGTACTCGAATCAATGATGCGCGCCAGACCAAAGTCAGTCACCTTGAGGGTATCGGTAGCAAAGTCATACATGATGTTGGCGGGCTTGATGTCGCGATGGACCACATTCTGCCGGTGTGCGTAATCCAGCGCGTCGGCAACGCGCGCGACGAGGTCCATCACTTTGGCCAGCGGCAGCAAATGCTCGGCATCGGTGTAAGCGGTCAAATCCTCGCCCCGGATGAATTCCATTGCAATATAAGCCAAATCCTGTTCTTCTCCCGCATCGTAAATGGACACGATATTCGGGTGATTCAGACGCCCCGCCGACTCCGCCTCACGAAAAAAGCGTTCTTTCACTTCGAGCAGTGCCTGCCCGGCAAATTCCTGCGACAACGCCACCGTCTTGATTGCTACTTCGCGGCCAATTTTTGGATCGGTGCCGTAGTACACCACCCCCATCGCGCCCTTACCTAATTCCTTCTCTATCTTGTAACGCCCCAGTGTCGGCTTGGAAATACCGCTATTGTCCAGCACCAGGGGTGCCAAAGTGCTGCGATTGGTGCCGCCACCCAAGATGACGGTCTGTGACATTTGCCGCGCCAGAGCTAGCCGCTGTTCCAGATCACGGAACCGGGGATTGTATTCGCTCATGTATCTGAACACCGACTCTGCCTTGTTAAACTGGCGCTTGCGCTCGAAATCCAGCCCCAGGTTGTACAAAACCTCCATCACTCCCTCATCGAGCGGAACTTTGCGAAACTTGTCGAACGCGATGTCCAGTTGCCCTTGCCCCTGAAAGGCCAAGCCCAGCATACGGTTGCTTTCAGCCGAATCGGCATCGGATTTTTGCTTACCCCGCTCGGCCATCAAAAAATGCTTGGTGGTCAACAACAAGTGCCCAGACAGCAACAGTGCGGCTGGTAGCATCAATTGCAGCCACATCGCCTGCGTCGTCATCAACAGCAAATGCGCGACCAGCAGCCCGACGAAGAGGACTCCCGTCACGGCAGCGGCGATTGCCGCCTTGAGACGCGGCAACAACAAAACCAGGTACAACGTGACCAGCAGGAAGACAGCCATTTGCACCATTGCTGCCCAATCGGGTACCACGAAGAAATCGCCCTGAAGAATACTGGATACCGAATGCGCCAAAGTCACTGCCGAAGGCATCCCCCAGGATACAGGCGTCACTTGCAAGGTGCCGACCCCCGCCGCCGACGCACCAATCAACACGATTTTGTCGCGATATTTTTCTGCCGGAATTTTGCCGGTATACACGTCGTAGAAAGAATCTACCGGGAAAGCGGGCTGCCCGTTCACGCCCTTGTAAAAGTAAGTGTGCATCCGCAGTGCGTGATCAGTAGCGATTTTCAGGTTTCCCAGCTGCACCCCCTTACCCGGATTCACCTGTATGTCTTGCGAGCCGAGATTGAGGCTTTCAGCCGCCAGCAGCAATGACAACGACGGGTAATACTGGCCGTAATAATCCACTACCAGGGGCTCCGTGCGTATCGCGCCATCCACATCGCGAAAGCTGTTGAGATGCCCGATGCCAACGGCATGCTGCCCCAGCGTCGCGATAGGGAACATGACACTCAGTGCGGTCAATGGCCGGATGCCCGCGCCATCGGCTTTCCCGTTAGGCAGATTATTGCGCAACACATAATCCGGCAAAGGCTGGTCTGGTCTGCCCTGCGGCTCGCCCAATTCAAAGAACATCGGCAACATGACATCATTGGCCTGTGCGAGACTGTCGGCAAGTTGCTGATCGTGATCCAGATGGACTGCCGCATCGAGCAACAGGGCATCGAGCTGTGTCACTCCCGCCTGCTGGTTTGCTCCACCGCCCTCTCCGAGACCGGATTTACTGATCAATGCGGCAATTTTGTAGATATAGTCCAGTCCTGCATCAACTTGCGGCTCGCTAAAAAAAATAGTCTGCCCGATGACTTTGGCATGACCTGCCGCCAGGATATCAACCATCCTGGCATGTATCTCGCGCGGCCAGGGCCAACGCCCCAGGTTGGCAATGCTTTCGTCATCTATCGAGATGACCGCGATCTTGTCGCTGGGAACGCGCGAGGTAAACTGCATGCCAATGTCATATGCCTTGCGCTCCAGACTCTGCAACAGATCACTATTCGCAGCCGATAAAAATACCAGCGCCACCAGCAAGCCGACAAACCAGTCTTGCTTGCAGAAGCCAAACCTGCTCATTCATCCCCCCATCCCGTTGCATAACGTGAGGCATCTTGCAGCAACTTCATTTGACCAGCAACACCGGGCAATCAGCCAGATGCAGCACCTTGCTCACCACCGAACCCAACAATAACTGCTGCACGCCCCCTTGCCCCTGCCTGCCCATGACGATTTCATCCACCCCCTGCTCTTCTGCATACTGGACAATCGCCTCGGCAGGTTTGCCGACGCTGATGTGATATTGGTAGGAAACCTCTGCGGCATCCAGTTCCGCGCGGGCACTTTGCAGGGCGGCCATGCCCTGCTCGCGATAATAATCGTTGATGGTGTCCTGGTTGATAAACAGCTTGACGTTGCCCGTCGCCACCTTCCATTGCACATTCAACAGCAGCACCGTCGGCATTTCCTTCCAGCTGCCCAACCGGCTGACGACATAGTTCACCGCACGCTGCGCATTGCTCGAACCGTCTAATGGAATCAAAATTTTCATCATCGTTTCCTATTTTGAAATAACCTCGCCGGTCTTGTCCGGCACAACAGTGACTTTTCCGTCCAGCAGATTGATAGCCCGTTCCGTGGTCGTTTTACGCATCGCCAACCACTTGCCGACCGTCAGCACCAGCACCGCCCCAACGCCCGGAACCAGCCAGTGCAGCGCGTGCTGCGCCTCGACTATCGGCGCAAACAGCACCTCGCTGACCAGCATTTCCCCCGCCACATAGCCCAGCAATGCGCCCCCCGCATAAATAATGAAGGGAAAGCGATCTATCAGCTTGAGAACCAACTGGCTGCTCCAGGCGATCAGCGGGATGCTGATCAGCAGACCGAACACCAGCAGAGGGACATTGCCCTTGGCCGCCGCCGCCACGCCCAGCACGTTGTCCAGACTCATCACGAAATCGGCGACGATGATGGTCTTGACCGCACCGAACAGTCGCGTGTCCGCCTTGATACTGCCTTCGCTGTGTTCCTCTTCAGGCAGAATCAGCTTGATGCCGATCCAGAGAAGCAAAAACGCCCCCACCAGTTTGAGATACGGCAGGGACAACAAGCTGACGGCGAAGAAAGTCAGCGCGATGCGCAACCCGACCGCGCCAGCCATACCGAACAAAATGCCTTTTTTGCGCTGTTCCGCAGGCAAATTGCGGCAAGCCAGCGCGATCACCACGGCGTTGTCGCCCGACAACAGCACGTCAATCATGATGATCTTCAACACATCCACCCAGAACGGGGCAGTCAACATTAACTCGAGCAAGATATTCCTTTCATTAAACCGGGAAGGGAGAAGGGATCGCGCCTGCGGCGCTCAAGGGGAGGAAGGGTAAAAGCACGTAGGCTCACTGTTTCACCACCCTTCCCTCTTCACCCCTCCCTAGTTTTTTAGCACTTTCTGCATCAAGCGTCCCATCTCCGCCGGATTGCGCGTGATGTGGATGCCGCATTCTTCCATCACCGCCAGCTTGTCTTCCGCGCCGCCTTTGCCGCCGGAAATGATCGCACCCGCGTGTCCCATGCGTTTGCCCGCAGGCGCGGTGACACCGGCGATAAAGCCGACCACCGGTTTCTGCATATTGCCCTTGATCCAGCGCGCGCATTCTTCCTCGTCGCTGCCGCCGATTTCGCCGACCATCACCACCGCATCGGTTTCCGGGTCGTCGTTGAACATGCGCAGCACGTCAATATGTTTGAGGCCGTTAATCGGGTCGCCGCCGATACCAACGCAGGAAGACTGCCCGTAACCCAGCGCGGTCAGTTGCCCGACCGCCTCGTAAGTCAGCGTGCCGGAGCGCGACACCACGCCGATGCGGCCTTTCCTGTGAATGTGTCCCGGCATGATACCGATCTTGATTTCGTCCGGCGTAATCACGCCCGGACAGTTCGGGCCGATCAACAGGGTGTGCTTGCCCGCCATCTTGTAACGGGTGCGCAGCATGTCGTGTACGGGGATGCCCTCGGTGATGCAAATCACCAGATCCAGTCCCGCCTCGACCGCCTCGTCTATCGCGGCGGCGGCATAGGGCGGCGGCACATAAATCACCGACACGGTTGCACCGGTCTGCTGTTTGGCCTCCAGCACGCTGTCGTAAATCGGCACTCCCTCGAAGCGCTGCCCGCCCTTGTTCGGTGTGACACCGGCGACGAAACAGTTCGCACCGTTGGCGTAAGCGATGCAATTGATCGTATGAAACTGGCCGACCTTGCCGGTCATGCCCTGTGTCATGACACGGGTATTTTTATCAATCAAAATAGACATTTAGTTACCCCTCGCGGCCGCAACCACTTTTTCGGCGGCATCCGCCATGTCGGCAGCAGAAATTATCGGCAAGCCGGAATCGGCCAGTATCTGTTTGCCCAGCTCCACATTCGTGCCTTCCAGGCGCACCACCAGCGGCACGGCAAGATTCACTTCGCGCGCCGCTGCCACCACCCCTTCGGCGATCACGTCGCACTTCATGATGCCGCCGAAAATGTTGACCAGGATCGCCTTGAGATGGGGGTTCTTCAGCATCAACTTGAACGCCTCCGTCACTTTCCCGGTGGTCGCACCGCCGCCGACATCGAGAAAATTGGCCGGACTGCCGCCATACAGTTTGATGATGTCCATGGTCGCCATCGCCAGCCCCGCGCCATTCACCAGACAACCGATGTCGCCGTCCAGCGAGATATAGCTCAGGTCAAATTTGGAAGCCTCGATTTCGGCGGGGTCTTCCTCGTCCAGATCGCGGTAAGCGACAATTTCAGGGTGACGGTAGAGCGCGTTGGAATCAAAGTTGAACTTTGCATCCAGCGCCAGCACGCGGCCATCGGCAGTCAGCGCCAGCGGGTTGATCTCCGCCAGCATCGCATCCTTCCCGACGAAGGCGCGATACAAGCCTTGCAACGCCGCCACCGCCGCCGCGACGGAAGCCTCCGGTATGCCGATCTGGCGCGCCGCTTGCGCGGCCTGTTCGGCCTCCAGCCCGGCCATCGGGTCTATGCGCAGGGTATGGATTTTTTCGGGGCTGGATCTGGCGACCTCTTCAATCTCCATGCCTCCTTCGCTGGAAGCCAGCAAGGCCACGCGCTGGGTTGCGCGGTCTATCACCATGCCGAGATAAAATTCGCGGACAATTTGCGCCCCTTCTTCGATCAGCAAACGATGCACCAGCTGACCTTCCCTGCCGGTCTGGTGCGTGACCAGATGCATACCGAGTATCTGCCCGGCGGCAACGCGCACTTCTTCCAGCGTGTGCGCCACCTTGACACCGCCGCCTTTGCCGCGCCCGCCCGCGTGAATTTGCGCCTTCACCACCCAGACCGTGCCGCCCAAATGCTGCGCCGCCGCCACGGCCTCGTCTACGCTGAAACACGCCACGCCGCGCGGCGTGGGTACAGCGAACTGACGGAGCAGCTCCTTACCCTGATATTCGTGAATTTTCATAGTGTTATACGATCAGTCTGAATAAAACGCGCACCGTAATTGACGCGCAGGCGCAATCTTACCGAATTATCTGCAACGGCGTGGCAGGAATCGTAAAAGTGCGGCCGGTTTACCGCGCATCACCCTCCTGCCATTTTAAGTGCTATGCTTCGCGCGTGTACCTTGCGGCACGGCAGCTTTCCCACCCGCCTGCTGCTATCTTCATCGTTAAGGAATAAACCGTGGTTGCCGAGAAAAATCTCCCCCAAGCACCCAGGCAATCCGCCAAAACCGAATTTCAAAACCGCTTCCCGATCGTTGGACTGGGCGCATCTGCGGGCGGACTGGAAGCGTTCGAGCAGTTTTTCCGCCATATCACGCCAGACAGCGGCATGGCCTTTGTGCTGGTCTCGCACCTCGACCCCAGCCACGCCAGCATCCTCACCGAAATCCTGCAACGCAACACCGCCCTGCCGGTAGTCGAGGCGCAAGATCAGATGAAAGTCGAGGCCAACTGCGTTTATGTGATTCCGCCCAACCGCGACATGGCGATTTTTCATGGCGTGTTGCAGCTAAGCGTCCCCGAACAACCGCGCGGCCAGCGCATGCCGATAGATGCCTTTTTACGCTCACTGGCCGAAGATCAGGGCGAACAGGCAATCGGCATCATCCTCTCCGGCACCGGCACCGACGGCACGCTGGGTCTGCGCGCGATACTCGGCGCGGGCGGGGTCTCGCTGGTACAGGAACCTGCCACAGCCAAATACGACGGAATGCCGGAAAGCGCGATCAATGCCGGCTACGCCAGCCATGTCCTGGCAGTGGACAAAATGCCGGAGGCCTTGTTATCCGGCATCCGCACCCTGAACCGCACGCCAGTCATACAGCCCACCACGAACAGCGGCCTGAACCGCATTTTGATGCAGTTGCGCAGCGTTACCGGGCATGATTTTTCCCAATACAAAAAAAGCACCATAAACCGCCGCATCGAACGCCGCATGTCCATGCACGACCTGGACAGCCAGGAAGTGTATGCGCGCTACCTCAAGCAACATCCAGACGAAATAGCAAAATTATTCAAGGAACTGCTGATCAACGTCACCAGTTTTTTCCGCGACCCGGAGGCTTTCATCGCACTCAAGCAGGACATCCTGCCGCTGCTGTTCGCCGACAAGCCGGAAGATTATGTGTTCCGCGTCTGGGTGGCAGGCTGCGCTACCGGCGAGGAGGCGTACTCGATTGCCATCCTGCTGCGCGAATACATGGACGAGACGCATCAGGAGTTCAGGATTCTGCTGTATGCCACCGACCTCGACGATGATGCCATCAGCGTAGCGCGCGCCGGCATCTATCCACCCAATGTCGCCCAGGACATCCACCCCGAACGGTTGCACCGATTCTTCATCAAGGAAGAGGCAGGCTACCGGGTGAAGAAAGCCATCCGCGAGATGGTGGTGTTCGCCACCCAGAACGTCATCAAGGATCCCCCCTTCACCCGTCTGGATCTGCTCAGTTGCCGCAACCTGATGATCTATCTGGAGCCGGAGATACAAAACCGCCTGATTCCCGCCTTCCACTACGCACTGAAGCCCGGCGGCGTGCTGTTCCTCTCGCCTTCCGAGAGTACAGGCAGCCACCCGGAGTTGTTTTCACCGCTCAACCGCAAGTGGAAATTCTACCGCGCCAGCGGAACCATCGCCTCCACCCGCGCAGTGATGTCCGGCGGACTGGTGTGGACACGCAACCCCGACACGAAAGAGCCGGACGAGGTGCCAACCAAGGCCAGAGAAACCAATTTTGCCGAACTGACCAGGCGCATGTTGTTGCAGTTCTACGCGCCCGCATCGGTGGTGACCGACGAAAAAGGCACCATCCTGTATGTCTATGGCGATACCGGGCGTTATCTGCGCCCCGCACCCGGCCAGGCCACGCTCAACATCGTCGAGATGGCGCGCGAGGGACTGCAACTGCATTTGCGCACCGCCCTCAATGCCGCCAGCCAGAATGAACCCACGCTGAATCACGAGTCGCCCGTCAAGAGTAACGGCGACTTGCACACTGCGAATTTCAGCGTGCGCCAGATGCCCGCCCCGGATGCCGGACAGAAACTGCTGCTGGTCAGCTTTCAGGACATCGCACGCCCGACCCCAGCCAGACGCGCGCGCGGCAAAGGCGCCGCCCCCAGTCACGCCGAGTTGCGCCACGTCGAGGAGCTGGAACACGAACTGGCTTACCACAAGGAGAACCTGCAGGCCACCATCGAGGAGCAACAGGCCTCCAACGAAGAACTCAAATCCACCAACGAGGAATTGCAGTCCACCAACGAAGAGCTTCAATCCACCAATGAGGAACTGGAGACTTCCAAGGAGGAGCTGCAATCCGTCAACGAGGAACTGGTAACCGTCAACGCCGAACTGCAAGCCAAGATCGAGCAACTGGACGACATGCAAAACGACATGAAAAACCTGCTCGACAATGTCAATGTCGGCACGCTGTTCCTCGACAGCCGTCTGCGCATCAAGCGCCTCACCCGCGATGCGGTGCAGGCCTACCGCCTGGTCGCCACCGATGTGGGTCGCCCGCTGAGCGACATCAAATCCAACATCGAAGGCGATGACCTGCTCGCCCATGCCCAGACCGTATTGGATACGCTGATTCCCTTCGAGCGTGAGGTGCGCACGACCGGCGGTTTCTGGTATCTGGCGCGCATCCAGCCTTATCGCACGCTGGACAACGTGATAGACGGCGTGGTGCTGACTTTCACCGACATCAGCCAGCGCATCGAGACCGAGAAAGCCGTGATGGAAGCGCGCGAACTGGCAGAGGGTATCATCAACACGGTGCGCGAACCGCTCATCGTGCTGGACGGCGACTTGCGCGTCGTCTCCGCCAGCCGGTCTTTCTACCGGTATTTCCAGACCAGCCAGGAAAACACGGTGGGATGCCTGCTTTACCAGTTGGGCAACAAGCAGTGGGACATCCCTGCCTTGCGCGACCTGCTGGAAAGCATCCTGCCGAAGAATCAGACATTTGATGGCTTCGAAGTAGAACTCGACTTCCCCGCCATCGGTCGTCACAAGCTCACCCTCAACGCCCGCCGCATCGTCGCCAATGCCTTGATTCTGCTGGCTATCGAGGGGGTACCATGAAAAAAACCGGCTCGCATAAAAACGCGCTGCGCATGAGCGCAGAAGCGTTGCTGGCTCGCCGCACGCCCGAGATAGCGAACCCGAAACACCTTGGCGAGAGGCTGCTGCATGAACTTCAGGTACACCAGATCGAACTGGAGATGCAGAATGAAACCTTGCGTCAGTCGCAACGGGAG
>JAVHSF010000300.1:0-3049 GCA_036172035.1 Gallionella sp.
GCATGATTAAAAGAGCGTTCGGGCAGACTTGCTGTGGCAGATGGACAGATGACTTTCCACAAACAGGCGTTTTCCTGCAATAATTACGCGCACAAATCAACGATACTGAAAGTGGGCAAGCGAAATGATGAGTCAAGACGATTTGAAACGTGCGGTAGCGGTTGCCGCGATTGAATATGTTCCGGCAGATTGCATAGTGGGGGTAGGGACGGGTTCTACCGCCAATTTTTTTATTGATGAATTGGCGAAAATCAAGAACAAAATTCGCGGTGCGGTAGCCAGTTCCGAGGCTTCGGCCAAGCGGCTGCGTGGACACGGTATCGAGGTGCTGTCGCTGAACGAGGCGGGCGATCTGCCGGTTTATGTGGATGGTGCGGACGAAATCACCCGCCATATGCATATGCTCAAAGGGGGGGGTGGCGCGCTGACACGCGAAAAAATCGTGGCGGGTGCAAGCAAAAAGTTTATCTGTGTATGCGATGCCAGCAAGCTGGTGGACGTGCTGGGCAAGTTTCCGCTGCCTATCGAAGTCATCCCGATGGCGCGCAGTTCCGTGGCGCGACAACTTACCGCGATGGGCGGGCAAGTGGTGTTGCGCGAAGGTTTTACCACCGACAACGGCAATCTCATTCTGGATGTACACGGCCTGAAAATCCTGAATCCGGTCGAGCTGGAATCGGCGCTGGATCATATCGCCGGGGTCGTGACCAACGGGCTGTTTGCGCGGCGTGGTGCGGATGTGTTGCTGCTGGGTACGCCGGAAGGTGTAAAGACTCTGACCGTGTAAGGGGGCGGACATAGCCCGCCATAAATCATTCACATTCATTTGCTAGACTGCAATATTTATCTTTCAATTTAAGGAATTCCATGGCCAATAACGATCACACCTCCAAACAGTTCGATGCCGAGCTCGAAGCGATACGCGCCCACGTATTGCAGATGGGAGGGCTGGTGGAAAGCCAGATCAGGAGCGCCGTTCTTTCGTTGGTGAACGGCGATACTCCGTTGATGACACGGGTAATAGAAGACGATCACCGTGTCAATGCGATGGAGGTCAAAATTGATGAAGCATGCAGTCAGGTAATCGCGCGCCGCCAGCCGACAGCGAGCGATTTGCGTCTGGTAATGATGGTGGTCAAGACCATCACCGATCTTGAACGTATCGGTGATGAGGCCGAGAAAATCGCGCGTATGGCGCAAATGCTGTCGCAGAAACACGGGTTGGCCATTCCGCGCTATCACGAAATCAAGCGTGCTTCAGAGATTGCGGTGGATATGTTGCGCAAGTCGCTGGATGCGTTTGCGCGTCTGGATGTCGAGATGGCTGCTGAAGTGGTGCGGCAGGACGAGCGGGTGGATGAGGAGTTTCGCTCCATCATGCGCTATCTGATTACCTTCATGATGGAAGACCCGCGTACCATTTCGACCTCGCTGGAAATTCTGTTCGTCGCCAAGGCCATCGAGCGCATCGGCGACCATGCCAAAAATATCGCCGAATATGTCATCTACATGGTCAAGGGGCGCGACGTGCGCCATGTGACTCTGGACGAAATCGAACGAGAAATTCACCAGTAATGGAACAACATGCCATCATCGCTGCCGTGGATATGGGGTCGAACAGCTTCAGGCTACAGGTCGCGCGCGTTGAAGGAGAACAGCTTTACATGCTGGATGGCCTGCGCGAGCCGGTGCGCCTCGCCGCCGGATTGACGGCTGATAATTATCTGGACGATGCGGCGCAGCAGCGCGGGCTGGCTGCACTGGGGAAATTTGCCGAACGCCTGCGCGATTTGCCTTCTGGCGCAGTGCGTGCGGTAGGCACCAACTCCCTGCGCGTGGCGGTGAATGCGGCAGAATTCCTCGTTCAGGCGGAAAAAGTGCTCGGTTTCCCAATAGAAGTCATCGCTGGGCGCGAAGAGGCGCGTTTGATTTACCTGGGTGTCGCACATGGCTTGCCGCAGACGGACGACAATCGGCTGGTGATGGACATCGGCGGGGGTTCTACCGAATTCATTATTGGTCATGGGCTGGAACCGATTAAACTGGAAAGCCTGTATATGGGCTGTGTCAGTTTCAGCAGCCGTTTTTTTCCGAACGGAAAAATCACCTTGCGGCGTATGGAAAAGGCGGAACTCGCCGCGCGCAACGAATTGCAGAGCATCGTCGCCGACTATCAGGGGCAGTGGCAGATCGCACTCGGTTCATCGGGTACGGCCAAGGCGATCGCCGAAATACTGGAAATGAACGGTTATAGCCAGAGCGGTATCACGCGTGAAGGACTGGAAAAATTGCGCGCGCGTCTGCTTGAGGTGGATGAAGTCGGCAAGCTGAATTTGCAAGGCTTGCGCGAGGAAAGACTGGCCGCCTTGCCGGGCGGCTTCGCCATTATGTATGCCGCGTTCTGCGAATTGGGTATCACCAGGATGCAGCCTGCACTGACGGCTCTGCGCGAAGGGGTGCTGTACGACTTGTGCGGTCGTTTTCACGACCACGACATGCGCGACGTGACCGTGCAGCATTTCATGCGACGTTATCACGTTGATTTTCCGCAGGCTGAACGGGTAGCAAAACTGGCCGATACGCTGGCGCAGCAATTTTTTGGCAAGGAGGCAGACGAAGGCACGCTGCGGTTTTTGGGGTGGGTTGCCCGTTTGCATGGTATCGGCATCCGCGTGGCGCACAGCGGCTACCACAAACACACCGCCTATATTCTCGCCAATGCCGATATGCCGGGGTTTTCCAGAAAAGAACAGGCGCGCATGAGTAGGCTGGCACTGGCGCATCGCGGTGGCTTGAAAAAACTGCAAGGCTTGCTGGCAAGCGGGGAAGACCTCGTGCTGGCGATGAGCCTGCGCCTGGCGGCGTTGTTTTATCGCAACCGCCGCGATCTGACACTGCCCGACATGCAGGTGGGCATCAACGGCAAGAAATATTGCCTGACGATGGATGCCGCATGGCTGAAACAGAATCCCTTGACCGAAACAGCTTTGCATGAAGAAGTGGCGCAGTGGAAGACGTTGGGTGTAACCATGCAGCTCATCAAAAAATA
>JAVHSF010000301.1:0-14089 GCA_036172035.1 Gallionella sp.
GGCCGTACCGTTGGTGCGGGTGTCGTAGCGAAAATCATCGAGTAAGGAAGTTCGATTGCTGGATCGGAATTGGGTAAGAAATCTACTCAATTCCGTTTCTCATTTTTGAATTGCGGTTGCAAAGTTTGGATAGTAAGAATACAATGCGCCCCCTCGCTCATATGAGTTTGAGTGAATTTGTTCTTTAATTAGCGGCATTGCCGCACATAAGCAAGAGATAATTTATGCAAAGCCAAAAAATTCGCATCCGTCTTAAGGCATTTGACTATCGCCTGATTGATCAGTCTGCTGCGCGAATCGTTGAAACAGCAAAGCGTACGGGTGCCGTGGTAAAAGGACCTGTTCCGCTGCCTACCAAAATTGAACGTTTTGATGTGTTGCGTTCACCCCATGTTAATAAAACTTCCCGTGATCAGTTTGAAATTCGTACACACCTGCGTTTGATGGATATTGTTGATCCAACAGACAAGACGGTTGATGCGTTGATGAAGCTCGATTTGCCAGCCGGTGTGGATGTGGAAATCAAGTTGCAATAATAGTTGTAATCTGTAGTGCCAATAATCGGCTAGCCAATTGAAGTTAGCCCCTTAAACAAAAGGAAATTAAAATGAGCTTAGGACTTGTCGGTCGCAAGATTGGCATGACCCGCGTTTTTACCGAGGACGGATCGTCGTTGCCGGTAACTGTGCTGGAAGTGTCCAATAATCGTATTACTCAGGTTAAAACCGTCTCTATTGATGGATACTCTGCCGTGCAGGTTGCGCACGGTGTTCGTCGTCCGGGGCGTGTTACCAAGGCGGCTGCCGGGCATTATGCCAAGGCGGGTGTTGAGGCAGGAAGTTCCTTGAGAGAATTTACTGTATCCCCTGAGCAGTTGAATGATCTGCAGGCTGGCGCTGCTGTCAGTGTTGAGATTTTCACAGAAGGTCAATTGGTTGATGTGACTGGCATCTCAAAAGGTAAAGGCTATGCCGGATCCCATAAACGCCACAACTTCAAATCAGGTCGCGCATCTCATGGTAATTCCAAGTCGCATAACGTGCCGGGTTCCATCGGTATGGCGCAAGATCCTGGTCGTGTATTTCCGGGTAAGCGTATGACTGGGCATTTGGGTGATGTTAGAAAGACTGTGCAGAATCTTCAAATCGTGCGTGTTGATGTTGCTCGCCAGTTGTTGTTGGTAAAGGGTGCTGTTCCTGGCGCAACCAACGGCAAGGTGATCGTTCGTCCCGCAGTGAAAGCAGGTGCGTAATGGAACTTAAGGTCATAAATGATAAAGGCCAGGCTGGCGAAAATCTGAGTGCTTCCGATGCGGTGTTTGGTCGTGAATTCAACCAGGATCTGGTTCATCAGTTGGTTACAGCCTATATGGCTAATGCTCGATCTGGCAACAGCAAGCAAAAGAGTCGTTGTGAAATCGCGAAAAGTACGCGTAAGCCATTTGCGCAAAAAGGTACTGGTCGTGCTCGTGCGGGTATGGCATCAAGCCCGTTGTGGCGTGGTGGCGGTAAGATTTTCCCAAATACCGGCGAAGAGAATTATTCTCAAAAAATCAACCGTAAGATGTATCGCGCTGGTGTTGCTACTATTTTGTCCAAGCTGGTCAGCGATGAGCGTCTCGTTGTGATTGATGATTTGTCTGTTGATACGCCTAAGACAAAGTTATTGATGCAAAAAATTAAGAGCTTGGGTCTGGATTCTGGTCGTCTTCTGATTATCACTGATAAGCTGGACGAGAATCTTTATCTCTCTTCACGTAATTTGCCCAATGTGCTGATTTTAGAGGCTCATCAAGCTGATCCTGTTAGTCTTGTTCGCTTTCCTAGTGTCGTTGTTACGCGCGGCGCGGTAGCTAAAATTGAGGAGATGTTCGCATGAGTACGCGACAATTTAGTCAAGAGCGTTTGATGAAAGTGTTGATCGCTCCGCAAATCTCGGAAAAAGCGACTTTTGTCGCTGACAAGTACGAGCAAGTTGTATTTCGCGTCTCAACAGATGCTAGTAAGCCAGAAGTTAAGGCCGCTGTTGAGTTTATGTTTAAGGTGAGTGTTGATAGCGTGCAGATTTTGTCTGTCAAGGGTAAGGTCAAGCGTACCGGTCGTTTTGTCGGTCGCCGTAATGACTGGAAAAAAGCGTATGTTTGCTTGGCTCCTGGTCAGGAGATCAATTTTGCCGTTAGCGAGCAAGGATAATTATCATGGCATTGATTAAACTAAAACCAACTACCCCGGGTCAACGTGCAGTGTTGCGCGTAGTTAACAAGGAGTTGCACAAGGGTAAGCCTTTGGCAGCGTTGCTAGAGAGAAAGACTAAAACAGCTGGCCGTAATAATAATGGTCACATTACAACTCGCCATATGGGTGGGGGTCATAAGCAGCATTACCGTCTGGTTGACTTCAAGCGAAACAAAGATGGCATTCCGGCAACCGTTGAGCGTCTGGAGTATGACCCAAACCGCAGTGCAAATTTGGCTTTGTTGTGCTATGCAGATGGCGAGCGCCGTTACATTGTGGCTCCTAAAGGTGTTTCTGCGGGGACTGCTTTGGTTTCTGGTTCGGAGGCACCAATCAAGGCGGGTAATGCTCTGCCGCTGCGTAATATCCCAGTCGGTTCTACCATTCACTGTATTGAAATGCTTCCGGGCAAGGGCGCGCAATTAGCGCGTTCGGCTGGTACTTCGGTGCAATTGCTTGCGCGTGAAGGCAGTTACGCTCAATTGCGTTTGCGTTCTGGTGAAATTCGTAAGGTGCATATTGATTGCAAGGCTACGTTAGGCGAAGTAGGAAATTCTGAGCACAGCCTGCGTTCTATCGGTAAGGCGGGTGCGATGCGCTGGCGCGGTGTTCGTCCAACGGTTCGCGGTGTGGTTATGAACCCGGTAGATCACCCGCACGGTGGTGGTGAGGGCAAGACGGCTGCAGGCCGTCATCCTGTGAGTCCATGGGGTGTTCCAGCTAAGGGCTTCCGTACACGTAGAAACAAGCGTACTGATGGCATGATTGTTCGTCGTCGCTTTAAGGCTTAAGGGGTAAGTAAACATGGCACGTTCCATTAAAAAAGGTCCATTTGTTGATGCCCATTTGCTCAAGAAAATTGAGGCAGTGCGAGCATCAAATGATAAACGTCCGGTAAAAACATGGTCGCGCCGTTCTACGGTGTTGCCTGAGTTTGTCGGTATAACGATCGCTGTGCATAACGGAAAGCAACATATTCCAGTTTATGTTTCCGAAAATATGGTGGGTCATAAGTTAGGCGAATTTTCCCTGACTCGCACCTTCAAGGGACATGCTGCTGATAAAAAAGCAGTTAAGCGATAAGGAGAAATGATGACTATTACTACTGCAGTTGCTAAAAATATTCATCTTTCTGCGCAAAAAGGTCGTCTAGTTGCTGATCTGATTCGCGGTTTGCCTGTCGCTCAGGCACTTAACATTCTTAACTTCAGCCCCAAAAAAGGTGCTGGAATTATTAAAAAAGCATTAGAGTCAGCAATCGCCAACGCGGAACATAACGATGGCGCTGATATTGATGAGCTTAAGGTTAAGGTTATCTATATTGACAAGGGTGCATCGCTAAAGCGCTTTATGGCGCGTGCGAAGGGCCGTGGCAACAAGATTGAGAAGCAGACCTGTCATGTTACTGTTAGCGTCGGAAGCTGAGGATAAATTATGGGACAGAAAATTCACCCAACCGGTTTTCGGTTAAGTGTTCGTAAGAACTGGGATTCAAAGTGGTATGCAAACAGCGGTAATTTCGCTGCGATGTTGCTTAAAGACATTGAAGTGCGTGCTTTCCTGAAAAAGAAACTGGCTTCCGCCAGTGTATCTAAAATCGTTATTGAGCGTCCTGCAAAGAGCGCGAAAATCACGATTTACACCGCTCGTCCTGGTATGGTTATCGGGAAAAAAGGCGAAGACATCGAAGTTTTGCGTAAAGAACTGCGTACGCGCATGGGCTTGCAAAATGTTGATCTCGCAATTGAAGAGGTTCGTAAGCCGGAAATTGATGCACAGTTGATTGCTGATAACATCACCGCCCAACTCGAAAAACGTATCATGTTCCGTCGCGCCATGAAGCGTTCAATGCAAAATGCAATGCGCCTTGGTGCCTTGGGTATCAAGATCATGAGTGCAGGTCGTTTGAATGGAATTGAAATCGCTCGTTCGGAGTGGTATCGCGAGGGGCGTGTGCCGTTGCATACACTCCGTGCTGATATTGATTATGCTACTTCCGAAGCCAAGACGACCTACGGCATCATTGGTGTCAAGGTTTGGGTCTACAAGGGTGACATTGGTCAGGAGGCTGCTTCTACAGTTGTAGCTGAACCAGAAAAACGTGTAAAAAAGTCGGGAGCTAAGCATGTTACAGCCAGCTAGAAGAAAGTACCGCAAGGAACAAAAAGGTCGTAATACCGGTATTGCAACTCGCGGCAATAAAGTTAGTTTCGGTGAGTTTGGTCTTAAATCGCTTGAGCGTGGTCGTTTGACTGCTCGTCAAATAGAAGCAGCTCGTCGTGCAATGACTCGCCACATTAAGCGTGGCGGGCGTATCTGGATTCGTGTTTTTCCAGACAAGCCTATTTCCAAGAAGCCTGCTGAAGTTCGTATGGGTAATGGTAAGGGTAATCCAGAGTACTACGTTGCCGAGATTCAGCCAGGTAAAATGTTGTACGAAATGAACGGTGTTGACGAATCATTGGCTCGCGAAGCCTTTAAATTGGCCGCTGCAAAGTTGCCGCTCGCGACTACGTTCGTCGTTAGACAGATAGGTGAATGAGATGAAAGCAAGTGAACTTAAAGGCAAATCTTCGTCAGAGTTGAAGCAGGAATTGCTCTCTTTGACCAAGGCTCAATTCGGCCTGCGGATGCAGGTTGCAACGCAACAATTGACTAAGACCAGTGAGTTGCGTCAAGTGCGTCGGGAAATTGCGCGCATTAAAACCGTAATGACACAGAAGGAAGCACAGTGATGAGCGAGTCTAAACTCAAGCGTACCCTGACCGGTACTGTGGTAAGCGACAAGATGGATAAGACTGTGACGGTCTTGGTCGAGCGTAAAGTAAAGCACCCATTGCTGGGTAAAATTATTCGCGTATCAAAAAAATATCACGCACATGATGAAGAAAATCAGTGCCATACCGGCGATATTGTTACGATCGAAGAGTGTCGTCCTCTTGCTAAAACTAAAGCCTGGCGTGTTGCTAAGGCCGCTTGAATAAATTAGTTTTTTGTTTTTGAATTTTTAACTTGCAAATTTTTATTATTTGCATATAATGCGCGGCTCAATTCATCGCCGCTTATGGCGACCTTAACCCGAACGGGTTCCAAAACTGGCCGCTGTTGGCGGAAAAAGTTGGAGATTAAATAATGATACAAATGCAGTCAGTTTTAGATGTGGCTGACAATACCGGTGCGCGCTCTGTCATGTGCATCAAGGTGTTGGGTGGTTCCAGGCGTCGTTATGCTTCCGTTGGTGATGTAATCAAAGTAAGCATCAGGGATGCTGCTCCTCGCGGTCGTGTCAAGAAAGGTGAAGTCTACAATGCAGTTGTTGTTCGTACTGCTAAGGGGGTTCGTCGTTCTGATGGTTCATTGGTAAAGTTTGATGGCAATGCTGCCGTTTTACTAAATGCCAAACATGAGCCAATTGGTACTCGTATTTTTGGGCCAGTTACACGTGAGTTGCGTACTGAGAAGTTTATGAAGATTGTTTCGCTTGCGCCTGAAGTGCTCTAAGCGTTAACAGGTCGATTTGAGGAAAATCATGCGTAAGATTAAAAAAAATGATGACGTTATTGTTATCGCTGGCAAAGATAAGGGAAGCCGTGGCAGTGTGTTGCGTGTTCTGGGTGAGTATTTGCTGGTTGGTGGTATCAATAAAGTTAAAAAGCATCAAAAGCCTAATCCGGTTAAAGGTTTGGCTGGTGGTATCGTCGAAAAAGAATTACCCATTCATATTTCAAATGTAGCTGTTTTTAATGCTGCAACGAACAAGGGTGATCGGGTTGGAATTAAACAGCTGGAAGATGGACGCAAGGTTCGTGTGTTCAAATCCAATGGCGAAGTTGTAGACGCTTAAGGGGTATAGGGCATGGCTCGTTTGTATGATATTTACAAGGATAAGATTGTCGCTGATCTTATCAAGCAGTTCGGTTACAAGTCTGTGATGGAAGTGCCGCGCATTGAAAAAATAACCTTGAATATGGGTGTTGGTGAGGCGGTTGCTGATAAAAAAGTAATGGATTTCGCCGTTGCTGACATGCAGAAGATCGCCGGTCAAAAACCGATTGTTACTATGTCGAAAAAATCTATCGCTGGTTTCAAAATTCGTGAAGGTTATCCGGTTGGTTGTAAAGTTACGCTGCGTAAAGAGCGTATGTACGATTTTCTTGATCGCCTCGTTTCTATTGCAATACCTCGTATTCGCGATTTTCGTGGTATTTCTGCCAAATCTTTCGACGGCCGTGGAAATTATAATATGGGCGTTAAAGAGCAAATCATATTCCCTGAAATTGAGTATGAAAAAATTGATGCTTTGCGTGGTATGAATATTACGATTACTACTTCCGCTAAAACAGATGAAGAAGCAAAGGCTCTTTTGCTTGCTTTCAAACTCCCATTAAAGAAGTGAGGGGATACTAATGGCTAAAATGTCTTTAATCAATCGTGAGCAAAAGCGTCGCGAAATGGTAAAAAAATTTGCTACTAAGCGTTCAGCCTTAACGGCAATAATGTCAGACATGACTTTGAGTGTTGAAGATCGTTACCAGGCGCGTTTAAAATTTCAAGCTTTGCCCCGTGACTCGAGTCCTGTTCGTTTGCGTAATCGCTGTGCTTTGACTGGCCGCCCTCGTGGTACGTTTAAGAAATTTGGTTTGGGTCGCATCAAGGTTCGCGAATTCGCGATGCGTGGTGAGATTCCCGGTGTTGTTAAGGCGAGCTGGTAGGAGAAATAATTATGAGTATGAGTGATCCAATCTCCGATATGTTGACGCGCATTCGTAATGCGCAAATGGCTCAAAAGGCTGCTGTTGTCATGCCGTCTTCAAAATTGAAGGCTGCAATTGCGCAAGTTCTGCAAGACGAAGGTTATGTTGACGGTTTTAAGATTAACCAGGGGCAAGGTGGTAAAGCTACGCTTGAAATCGGACTTAAGTATTATAGTGGTCGTCCGGTAATTGAAAGTATTCAGCGTATTAGCCGACCTGGTTTGCGTATTTACAAGGGTAACAGTGATATTCCTAAGGTTATGAATGGATTGGGTATTGCCATTGTGTCAACTTCCAAGGGTCTGATGACCGATCGCAAGGCGCGCGCCAATGGTATTGGTGGTGAAGTGCTGTGCGTAGTGGCGTAGTGAGGTAGAAATGTCTAGAGTAGCCAAGAATCCTGTTGCAGTGCCAAGTGGTATAGAAGTTTGCATTGCTGAAAACGAAATCTCTATTAAAGGCCCGTTGGGCACTCTTAATCGCAGTCTATCCTCTGATATCAAGGTGATTCGCGAAGGTGATAATCTTTTGTGTTCAGCTGCAAATAATTCCAAACAAGCTGGCGCCATGTCGGGAACGATACGTGCGTTGTTAGCAAATATGGTGAAGGGTGTTAGCAGTGGGTTTGAGCGTAAATTGAATTTGGTTGGTGTGGGCTATCGTGCGCAAGCAGTCGGTGACACACTTAACTTAACATTGGGTTTTTCTCATCCTGTTTCTTACACTATGCCCGATGGCGTTCAGGTAGCTACCCCAACACAAACAGAAATTGTGTTAAAAGGCGCTGATAAGCAACGGGTTGGTCAGGTTGCCGCTGAAATTCGTTCATATCGCGAACCGGAGCCCTATAAAGGCAAGGGGGTGCGTTACAGCGATGAAGTGGTGATACTGAAAGAAACCAAGAAGAAATAAGTGAGGCGGATATGTTGAACAAAAAAGCATCTCGTCAGCGCAGAGCACGCAAAACTCGTGCCCGTATTGCTGAGCAAAGAATTGTACGTCTGGCTATTCATCGTACTAACCTTCACATTTATGCCCAAGTGATTTCTGCTTGTGGCGGTAAAGTTCTGGCTAGCGCCTCAAGTGCGGAGGTCGAGGTTCGTAAGGATCTGGCCAATGGTGGGAACATAGCCGCTGCGGTAGTGGTTGGTCAGCGCATTGCTGATAAGGCAAAGAGTGTCGGTGTTACCCAGGTTGCGTTTGATCGTTCCGGTAATCGTTATCATGGTCGTGTTAAAGCGCTGGCTGAAGCAGCGCGAGAACATGGACTGCAGTTCTAATTGGAGTTGAGTAATGGCTAAGGCGCAAGGAAAAACGCAACAACAAGCTCGCGATGACGGCATGATCGAAAAGATGATTGCTGTGAATCGTGTTACCAAAGTGGTTAAGGGTGGCCGCATCATGGGTTTTGCTGCACTGGCGGTTGTTGGTGATGGTGATGGTCGTGTTGCGATGGGTAAAGGTAAGTCGAAAGAAGTGCCTGTTGCCGTTCAAAAAGCAATGGAGAGTGCTCGTCGCGACTTGGAAAAAGTAAACCTGAAGAACGGTTCTTTGCACCATGCGGTTGTCGGTACTCATGGCGCAGCTAAGGTATTGATGCGTCCTGCTACAGAGGGAACTGGAATTATTGCGGGTGGCGCGATGCGTGCGGTTTTTGAGGCTGTTGGTGTTCGTGATGTTTCTGCGAAGTGCCTTGGTTCAAGCAATCCATACAATGTTGTTCGTGCCACATTGAATGGTCTTAGGTCGTTAAATTCTCCGTCTGAGATCGCTGCTAAGCGTGGAAAAAACGTAGATGAAATTTTGGGGTAATGTATGACTCAATCCAAAAAAATTAAAGTGACACAGATTAAAAGTGCAATCGGCACTAAACAATCTCATCGCGACACACTCCGTGGGCTTGGTCTGCGTCGTGTCAATCACACAGTGCAACTTGAAGATACCTCTTGTGTTCGTGGCATGATCAACAAGGTTTTTTATCTGGTTAAGTGCGAGGAATAAAGATGCAACTCAATACTATTCAAGCAGCACCTGGTGCCAAGCACTCCAAACGTCGTGTCGGACGGGGTATCGGTTCAGGGTTGGGTAAGACCTGTGGTCGTGGACACAAAGGACAGAAATCACGTGCTGGTGGTTTTCATAAGGTCGGTTTTGAGGGAGGTCAAATGCCTTTGCAAAGACGTCTCCCCAAGCGTGGTTTTGTATCGCTGACAAGAAATGATACCGTTGAGGTTCGCTTGTCTGATCTGCAAAATCTGCCAATAGATAGCATTGATTTGCTGGTACTCAAGCAGGCGGGTCTTGTTCGTTCAGGTGCGTTGGCTGCTAAAGTATTTTTGGTCGGAGAAATCAACCGTGCAGTTACGTTAAATGGTTTGCTGGTTACCAAAGGTGCACGTGCAGCGATTGAATCCGCTGGCGGTAGCATCACTGAGTAAGAAGGCTGCCGTGACATTAGCTGCCAAAAAATTGCCCAAGGCAAAATACGGTGATCTTAGTACCCGTTTATGGTTCTTGCTGGGTGCTTTGATCGTCTTTCGTATTGGTGCTCATATCCCAGTTCCAGGTATTGATCCTCAAGTGTTGGCGGATTTGTTCAAGACTCAGAAAAATGGCATCTTGGGCATGTTTAATATGTTCTCAGGTGGTGCGTTGTCGCGCTTCACGCTTTTCGCATTGGGGATCATGCCTTACATTTCTGCTTCCATTATCATGCAACTGGCCACGATTGCTGTGCCACAGCTTGAACAGTTGAAGAAAGAGGGCGAAGCGGGGCGGCGTAAGATTACTCAGTACACTCGTTACGGCACATTAGGCTTGGCTTTTTTTCAGTCATTCGGTATTTCGATTGCGTTGCAAGCACAGCCTGGTCTAGTGCTAACTCCCGGTGGGATGTTTCAGGCCACCACTATGATCACGCTGGTAACGGGTACGATGTTCTTGATGTGGCTTGGTGAGCAGATTACCGAACGAGGGTTGGGTAACGGTATTTCGTTGATTATTTTTGCGGGCATCGCGGCCGGTTTGCCTAATGCGATTGGCGGAACTCTTGAATTGGCTCGTACGGGTGCTTTTTCGATTCCGTTGGTCTTGTTCTTATTTTTTGGTGCAATTGCTGTGACGGCTTTGGTTGTTTTCGTTGAGCGAGGGCAGCGAAAAATTTTGGTAAATTATGCCAAGCGTCAGGTAGGCAACAAGGTTTATGGCGGACAAAGCTCTCATCTGCCACTTAAGTTAAATATGGCAGGTGTGATACCCCCGATTTTCGCATCAAGCATGATTTTGTTTCCAGCTACGATTGCCGGATGGTTTGGTAATTCTGAAGGAATGGGTTGGCTCAAAGATGTGAGTCAGATGCTTTCTCCAGGCCAACCGATTTATGTCTTGACTTATGCCGCTGCGATTTTATTCTTTTGTTTCTTCTACACGGCGTTGGTGTTCAGTCCTAAAGAAACCGCTGACAATCTGAAAAAAAGTGGTGCCTTTTTGCCTGGTATTCGTCCTGGTGATCAAACCGCAAAGTATGTTGAAAAAATTATGTTGCGTCTGACTATGGTTGGTGCGGTTTACATTACGTTGGTGTGCTTATTGCCTGAATTTCTAGTTGTGAAGTGGAATGTCCCTTTCTATTTTGGAGGTACTTCCTTGTTGATTCTAGTCGTTGTCACAATGGACTTCATGGCACAAGTACAGTCTTACTTGATGACAAATCAGTATGAGAGCTTGTTGAAGAAAGCAAATTTTAAAGGTGGGTTGTCGCGCTAATGGCAAAAGAAGATGCAATTCAGATGCAAGGAGAGATCCTGGAGTCGTTACCAAACGCGACATTTCGAGTTAAATTGGAAAATGGTCATGAGGTATTAGGTCATATTTCCGGAAAAATGCGTATGCACTACATTCGTATTTTGCCTGGTGATAAAGTAACCGTTGATTTGACTCCCTATGATTTGAGTCGAGCGCGAATTGTTTTTCGCGCCAAATAGTTAACCAAGTTAGGAGAAGTAAATGAGAGTTCAGGCATCAGTAAAAAGGATCTGCCGTAACTGCAGAATTGTTATTCGCAAACGTGTTGTTCGTGTTATATGCATTGAACCGCGTCATAAGCAACGTCAAGGTTAATTGTTTAACTTTGTAGTTGATGATATAATTTTTTATTTAATGATAGGATAGCTGCATGGCACGTATTGCAGGGGTAAATATCCCAAACCATCAACATACTGTTATTGCTTTGACTGCAATTTACGGTATCGGACGTATTCTTTCGCAAGGTATTTGCGCTTCAGCTGGAATTAACCCCAGTGCCAAGATGAAAGACCTGACTGATGCAGAAGTTGAAAAACTGCGTGAGGAAGTCGCTAAATTTACAGTCGAAGGTGATTTGCGTCGTGAAACGACAATGAACATCAAGCGTCTGATGGATTTGGGTTGCTATCGTGGCCTGCGTCATCGTCGTGGCCTGCCTTGTCGCGGTCAGCGTACTCGTACCAATGCTCGTACTCGCAAGGGACCGCGCAAAGCGATTGCGGGCGCCAAAAAGTAAGTTTGCTTTAACGCATTAGAGGATTTTATTATGGCTAAGCCAAGCACGAAAGTGCGCAAAAAAGTAAAAAAGAATGTAGCTGAGGGCATTGCACATGTTCATGCTTCTTTCAACAACACAATTGTAACCATCACTGATCGTCAGGGTAACGCCTTGGCTTGGTCTACCAGCGGTGCGAATGGGTTTAAGGGGTCACGTAAAAGTACGCCTTTTGCTGCTCAGGTTGCAGCTGAAGTCGTTGCGAAGTCTGCGGCCGAATGTGGCGTTAAAAATCTTGAAGTGCGTATCAAAGGCCCGGGTCCGGGGCGTGAGTCTACAGTTCGTGCATTGAATGCAGCTGGTTTTAAGATCACAAGCATTTCTGATATCACGCCGGTGCCGCATAACGGTTGCCGTCCGCCGAAAAAGCGTCGTATCTAAATTTATTGGGAGTTGATCTTGGCTAGAAATCTTGATGCAAAATGCCGCAAATGCCGCCGTGAGGGTGAGAAGTTGTTTTTGAAAGGCGAAAAGTGCTTTACTGACAAATGTGCAGTAGAGCGTAGGGCATATCCACCTGGTCAGCATGGGCAGCGAAGGAACACCCGCCTGTCTGAATACGGTGGTCAATTGCGTGAAAAACAAAAAGTTCGTCGTATTTATGGCGTACTTGAACGTCAGTTCCGCCTTACTTATAAAAAGGCAGAATCATCGCGTGGTATCACTGGCGAATCGTTACTGCAGTTGCTGGAGGCGCGTTTGGATAATGTGACATATCGTATGGGTTTTGGTGCGTCACGTGCCGAGGCGCGTCAAATTGTGCGTCACAATAGTCTTTTGGTAAATGGTAAACGCGTCAACATTCCGTCTTACTTGGTGCGTCCTGGTGACGTAGTTGAAGTGGCTGAAAAGAGCAAGTCACAGTTGCGTATCAAGGCGGCAATTGCTGCTGCTGAGCAACGTGGTTTTCCTGAGTGGCTTGAGATGGACACCAAGGCATTCAAGGGCGTGTTCAAAGCCAACCCACAACGAGCTGAACTGCCTGCAACCATCAACGAGCATCTCGTGGTTGAGTTGTATTCCAAGTAATCCACGCGGAGTAGCTTATGTATAACAATGATTTTTTGAAGCCACGCATAATTGACGTTCAAAAGATATCCGACACCCAGGCTAAAGTGGTAATGGAACCTTTTGAACGCGGTTTTGGCCATACTTTGGGCAACGCTTTGCGTCGTATTTTGCTGTCTTCCATGGCAGGTGCAGCGCCCACTGAAGTGATGATGTCTGGCGTATTGCATGAATACGCGACAATTGACGGCGTGCAGGAAGACGTTGTTGATATTTTGTTGAACCTCAAAGGTGTTGTCCTGCGTTTGCATGGCATTAAAGAGGTTGTCCTGGCTCTTAAAAAGGACGGCCCATGTGTTGTCACTGCTGCTGATATTTCCAGTAATGCAGAAGTTGAAGTTTTGAATCCTGATCATGTGATTGCGCATTTGACTGCTGGCGGTAAGCTGGATATGCAGATTAAAGTCGAGCAGGGTCGTGGTTACGTTTCTTCAATATCACGCCAATTGCCAAATGAAACGCGCGCTGTAGGCCATATTGCCTTGGACGCATCATTTAGTCCGGTGAGTCGTGTCAGTTATGCCGTTGAGAGCGCGCGTGTCGAACAACGCACTGATCTTGACAAACTGATCATGAACATTGAAACCAATGGCGCAATAGATCCAGAGCAGGCGATTCGAAATGCAGCGCGTATTCTTGTTGATCAATTCTCCGTGTTTGCGGCTCTTGAAGGAGCTGAACCGGTAGTCGAGAAAGAGCATGTGCCACAGGTTGATCCTATTTTGTTGCGCCCAGTAGACGAACTTGAGTTGACTCCACGTTCCTCAAACTGCCTCAAGGCGCAAAGTATCCATTACATCGGCGATCTGATTCAGTATTCTGAAAATGATCTTTTGCGTACCCCTAATCTGGGTCGCAAATCCTTGAATGAAATTAAACAGGTTCTCGCTGAGCACAATTTGTCGCTGGGCATGAAACTGGAAAACTGGCCAGTTGCTGCTGCTTAAGCGGCTCAATTATTAAGATGTCCGCTTTAAGCAGTGGAATAACAGAAGTTAAGAGAGGCAAATTATGCGTCACCGTTTAGGTTTAAGAAAACTCAATCGTACCAGCAGTCACCGTCTTGCGATGTTTCGCAATATGACAGTTTCACTGTTGCGTCATGAAGTCATTAAAACTACCCTGCCCAAGGCTAAGGAACTGCGTCGCATTGCAGAACCTATTTTGACTTTGGGTAAAAAGCCGAGTCTGGCAAATCGTCGCCTCGCATTTGCGCGTTTGCGTGATCGTGAGATGGTAGTGAAATTGTTTGATGAGCTTGGTCCGCGTTATGCAACGCGCAATGGTGGTTATTTGCGTGTTCTGAAATTCGGCTTTCGTCAAGGCGATAACGCTCCGATGGCATTGGTTGAGCTAATGGATCATCCTGCTGATGCAACTGCGGTAGATTCTGAGTAAATAGCTGTCAGGTGGGGTGTTGAACAAAAAAGCCGGATTCTTCCGGCTTTTTGCTA
>JAVHSF010000302.1:0-1723 GCA_036172035.1 Gallionella sp.
GTTATATTCGCGCCATGCATTTTTCACGCCAAATCTCCCTGCTTCACTCTACCTTCAGCTTGCTGGCTGCGCTGCTGCTGCGCGGCGCGCGCTAATCCTATTCTCGAAATATTGATGTATCCAGTGCGTAAACCTTTGCAGGTTGCGCAGGTTTAAGCCGTTTTCAGGAGTTCAACATGTCAGACAAATTGATTATTTTTGATACCACCTTGCGCGATGGCGAGCAAAGCCCCGGCGCGTCCATGACCAAAGACGAGAAAGTTCGCATCGCCAAACAGTTGGAACGGATGCGGGTGGATGTCATCGAAGCGGGCTTCCCCGCCGCCAGCAACGGGGATTTTGATGCCGTCAAAGCGGTGGCAGATGTTGTTGTGGAAAGCACCGTGTGCGGTTTGGCGCGTGCCATGGAGAACGATATTCGCCGTGCCGGCGAGGCGCTAAAAGGCGCAAAACGAGGACGTATCCACACCTTTATCGCCACTTCTCCCATCCATATGGAAAAGAAGCTGTGCATGACCCCGGAGCAGGTGGTCGAACAGGCTGTCAGGGCGGTGACCTGGGCGCGCCAATACACGGATGATGTGGAGTTTTCACCGGAAGATGCGGGGCGTTCCGATCCCGATTTCTTGTGCCGCGTGCTGGAGGCCGTGATTAAGGCGGGTGCCAAAACGCTGAATATCCCCGACACCGTGGGCTATAGCCTGCCGCACCAATTCGGCGGCTTGATCCTGCAATTGCGCGAGCGTATTCCCAATGCCGACCAGGCGATTTTCTCGGTGCATTGCCATAACGATCTGGGCTTGGCGGTGGCGAATTCCTTGGCCGCCGTACTGAATGGCGCGCGCCAGGTCGAATGCACCATTAACGGCTTGGGTGAACGTGCGGGCAATGCGGCACTGGAAGAAGTGGTGATGGCGGTGCGCACGCGTCAGGATGTGTTTACTTGCGATACGCGCATTGATACCACCCAGATCGTGCCTGCCAGTCGGCTGGTGGCGAGCATAACCGGTTTCCCGGTGCAGTTGAACAAGGCCATCGTCGGGGCGAACGCGTTTGCTCACGAGGCGGGGATACACCAGGACGGGGTTATCAAAAATCGCGAGACTTACGAAATCATGCGTGCGGAGGAGGTGGGTTGGTCGGCCAATAAAATGGTGTTGGGCAAGCATTCCGGTCGCAATGCCTTGCGTCAGCGCATGGCGGAACTGAACGTCACCTTTGCCTCTGACGAGGAGTTTAATGTCGTGTTCAAGCGTTTCAAGGACTTGGCCGACCGTAAACATGAAATCTTCGACGAGGATTTGCAGTCGCTGGTCAATGAGGAAGCCGGGGCGAACGTGAGCGATCATTTCCAGTTGGTGTCCATGCGCGCACACTGCGAAACCGGTGTGTTACCCGCAGCCAAGGTTGTCCTGAGCCTGGGCGGCGAGCGACATGAAGCCGAGGCACAGGGCGGCGGCCCGGTGGATGCGACCTTCAAAGCCATCGAAAAAATTGTGCATAGCGACACCGAGTTGCAATTATATTCGGTGAACAACATCACCAGCGGGACGGATGCGCAGGGTGAGGTGACGGTGCGCCTTGCCAAGGGTGGGCGCATTGTCAACGGGCAAGGAGCGGATACGGACATCGTGGTCGCCTCTGCCCATGCTTACCTGGATGCCTTGAACAAGTTGCAGGAGAATCTGGAACGCGCACACCCGCAGGTTTGAACTTTTTGATA
>JAVHSF010000302.1:1823-14038 GCA_036172035.1 Gallionella sp.
TATATGGCGAATCTGGCTCAAGCCAATTTGTTCAAGACCAACCTGAACAAGGCTAATTTGACTGAAGCCAATCTGGCGCGCGCCAATCTGACCCGCGCCAACCTGTCACAGGCCAACCTGACCGATGCCAACCTGAGCCGCGCTGTATTGCGTGGGGCGCAACTGGAACGTGCCAATTTGAATGGTGCGATTTTGTCGAATGCCGACCTGACTGATGCCGACATGTCCGGTGCTAATATCACGGATGCGGTAATGAACGGCGCGACGTTCTGCAACACAGTGATGCCGGACGGCAAGGTCAACAACAGCAGTTGCATGGTTGAGAAAGCTCCTGAAGTCAAGGTTGAGCCGGTAAAGGTCGAGGCCGCGACGTCGGCGGTTACTGAAGAGAAAGTGACCGCAAAGACTAAAGCAAAGAAAAAGTAAGTCTGCACAGCTGAATAAAAATGGCACGCCTTGCGTGCCATTTTTATTGGCTGAGCAGCGTTCGTTTCAGTAAATCAAGGTGTCAGCGCGAATGCCACAGCGGCAGAAGCGTCATACTGGCTCTGTCGCGAGAAGCCGTTGATGGTCCTGGCATAGACGTAGACGGCGGCATAATACGCCGCACTCGGGCAGGCCCCCAGCAAGCTGTTGACATCCTTGTCGAAGATGAACAGGGACAGGCTGGCGTTACCGTCTATGCTGCATTCAGGAATACCCGGTACCGGCCCTTTGCCTGCCTTGCATAGCCGCCAGGAAAAGGTGGCGTAGGCGGGGATGGGATGAGAAGCGATATAGACGATCCGCACGTGCTGCGATCGGTCGGTGAATTTGAGCATGCCACAGTCGGTGGTCGCGGAAATGCCGTTCACGCTGGGCATTTCGACTATTGCCGAGCAGTGA
The DNA here is from genome assembly GCA_036172035.1 of Gallionella sp. GTDB lineage: Bacteria > Pseudomonadota > Gammaproteobacteria > Burkholderiales > Gallionellaceae > Gallionella. The sequence continues at coordinate 2,709 of JAVHSF010000302.1, forward strand.
TGGTTGTCAATCAGCACCGACTGGGTGTGACTGCTCAGCACAACTCCCGCCGCGTTGGTGAAATCTATCCTGAAGGTGCGCAGGCCGTCCGGCAGCGTGCGGCTGTCCATAATCAGCCCAAGATCGGTGTTCATGAACCATTCGTTGGGTTTGTGCACCGCATAGTAGCCCGGTTGTCCGCCGATGACCTTGGGCAGGCTTTGTACGGGGATTTCATATTTTCCATTGACCGTGTTGAGCTTCAAATCCCACCAGGTATCAAACCTGACATTGCCATCGACCAGTACGCGGTAATACTTCACGTTGGCAAGGACGACGAGCGATTGATTGATCTGCAGCGACAGGCTGCCGCCGAAAGGAGCGTTCTTGCTAAACTGGTACGGATAACTGGGTTGAGTCGTGGTATCTGCCATCCCGGCGGCAGTTATCAAGTTCCACGGCACCAGGCCGATGCCCTTGAACAGGCCGGTTGATGGGACGATGTCGGCGAAAAGATCGGCGAGGTCTATCTCATGGTCACAGCAAACCAGCAGGCGTGCGCTATCCATCATGGCCACGCTCGATGCCTGGCTACCCATGTTGTTTGACACTTGACGGACGCTGCCAGCGCGCGGAACGGTCTCAACGATGGTAATGCGATTGGCCGGGGTGCGTTCGGCGACGAACATCGCTGTCTGTGCCTGATCGGCCCAGGTCAGGAAAAACGGATTGACCAATCCTGAGGCAATTTCAACACGCGAGCCGTCCTGCAGTGAGAAACGGCTGATGCGCCCGCCACCCGTCTGCTCGGAGATGTAGGCGTAGGCCAGATCCGACGAGACCAGCAGGCCTATCGCATTGACAAGGCCGCTGAGCAGTATGGTCTGCTGGTGCGTCAACAGATCAATCCTTATCAGGTGGCCGGGATTGGCAAATTCGACCACATAGGCCTGCTGTCGGACTTCATCCAAATAAATCTGGTGAGGTGCCTGCATTCCCGAGGTGATCAGCACGGCGGCGGGACGGTTGGCATTCTGCAAATCCACCCTGAGCAAGTTGCCCGTCCTCTCCGTTACATAGGCGGTATTTTCATCGGCGCAGACCGCAATGTCTTCAGGCGTGGCGTAGCCCGTGCCGATGACGTGGTAGGGGCTGGCGAGTTTATAGGTGACCCACTGGATTTTCAGGTTGTAGTCGTATTGCAATATCCTGATCTTGCAAAAATTTCCGGCATTGGTCCGCACGGCAAAGACATCGCCGGAGGACAGCTGATTGCTGGCGTTGTTGTTGCCAACAATCGGCATTTTGCCATATACCTGTGCCTGAAGAATGGCGGGGGTCACTGCGATGAAACTGACCTTGCCCAGGTTGACGATGGCAGCGCCGCCCGCAGGCGTCATCTGTCGCTTGATGTTGTCTATCTGTTCCCAAAAGATGTCGCCGGGGCCGTTCAGATTGCCGCCCTGTATGCCGGTTTCGCAGTCGAAGACCCATGTCCCCTTGAGGATAGTCGTGCCCTTCGAAACGATGCCGGTCGATGGCCGTATCATGTCCAGCAGGCTGATTGCGCCGCTGGCGTATTCGACGAAGGCCAACTGGTTGTGTTGTTTAAGGAAGCGGCTGCCTGTCGCTGCTCCCAGTCCGCTCTGCAAGATTGTCGCCATGATGTGTCTCCCGTGTTGAAGTTAAGAGAAGCGTGGATATGGCAGAGCTTGAAATTCAAACGGCAAGCGTCACATGCCAGAATGTCCACCGCTTCAGAGGGAAGGACAATGCCTGCATTTTATGGATGACGCAATATGCCGGAATGCCTAGATAATTCGGCCTAGTGGACGAGTCGTCCGACTTGAAAAATGGATGCCAGGCCTATCTCAGGCGGGTGTGCAGTGTGGAAACAGGCCCGATCTGGGCGGGCTCGGTCAGCGTATCGGTAAAATCCAGTCGCCATACTTTTTCGCCACAGCGCACGTCCAGACCATCGCAGTCCAGGCCTATGGCCTGCGCATCGGGAGCATCGACACCGTGCTGCTGCCGGATTAATTCGCGCAGATCATTTTTATTTAAATCATTGATTATATTAAGTATTTTTACTTCCTGCGATGCAAAGGAGGCGGCCTGTAACGCGGTATAGTCTTCCATCCTGACCCAGTGGATACGTCCCACGCCGCCTATATAGCGGATAGCGACGGGTTGGATGCGGTAGAAGGAAAAATCGGTCATCGTCAGGTAATTCGCCGCTGCGGGGAATAGCCGCAAATACCGATTAACCCTGTATTGTGCCTCTGCCATGCGGTGCGCATTGCCCACTACCGTGACACGTCCCTGCATCTGAATATCAGGGCTGGATTGATTGTGGGTAATCAGGCTGACGCGGGGGTCATGCTCGATGTTCTTGGTGTGTTCCGCCAGACTGCTAATCAGAATGACGAGGCTGCCATCATGATCTACGGCGTAAGGTGTGATCGAGCCAAACGGGAAGCCGTCCAGTTTTTGGGATAGTGTACTCAGTACCCCATAACGGTGGGCGCGTAATAGGTGACGTGCTGCTATCGCGTTATTCATGTCGAGAGTTTTAACGCGGTGAGTGCCAGACGGCGTCCCAGCGCCATGCAAAGTTTCTTTTCGGCATCCGTTATGGGCAGGTCGCTGGTCAATCCTGAGACATGGCTTGCGCCATAAGGCGTGCCGCCGGTTTGAGTGCTGGCCAGTTCCGGTTCGGAATAGGGTAGCCCGACGATAATCATGCCGTGATGCAGCAACGGCAACATCATGGACAGCGCGGTGGATTCCTGACCGCCGTGCATACTGCTGGTTGAAGTGAACAGTGCGGCAGGTTTACCAACCAGCGCATGTTTCATCCATAGCCCGCCCGTGCCGTCCCAGAAGTATTTCATTGCGGCCGCCATGTTGCCAAAACGCGTCGGGCTGCCGAGTGCCAGACCGATGCATTCTTCGAGGTCGTGTAATTCAGCATAGGGTGCCCCACTATCGGGAATGCCGGGTTCGACGGTTTCGCATAGGGTGGAAATTCTGGGGACGGTACGCAGTCTGGCGCGTATTCCATCAACTTGTTCTATGCCGCGCGCGACCAGTTGCGCCATTTGTCGCGTTGCGCCGTGTTGGCTGTAATACAGCACCAGAATTTCTGTGTCGGTTATCATGCGCGGGATTATAGCGAGAAATTCGCGCAGCGTTTCGTTTGCGCCTTCCCGGGCAAGCGGGGGAAGGTTGGGAAGGGTGGCTTGTTTGTCATTGAGAGCGGCATCTTCGCTACCTCAGTTTGGAGAATCAATATCAGTATGCAAAAGAATTGGCAGGACTTAAAAATATTTTTTCGTTTTGTGTCAGCGCGTTTTGTGCAAGATCGTTGTGCGCAGATAGCGGCAAGTTTGACCTTCACGACGTTGTTGTCGCTCGTGCCGCTGATTACCATTGCGCTGGCCTTGTTTTCGGCATTCCCGGTATTTCAGGATTTTTCCAGCCAAACCAAAATGTATTTGCTGAATAATCTGATGCCGGAAACGGCAGGTAAGGTCATTAGCCACTACACGGAGCAATTTGCCGAGAGCGCAGGTCAGTTGAGTGCAGTGGGATTCCTGATTCTGGTAGTGACTGCGATGTTGCTGATGCAGACCATAGATCAGGCATTTAATACCATCTGGCGGGTAACCAGAGTTCGACCCATGATTAAACGCTGGGTGGTTTATTGGGTTGCGCTTACGCTGACACCCGTGTTGGTGGGAGCCAGTTTGTCGCTTACTTCCTGGCTGGTTGGGCTGTCCATGGGATATGCCCGGCATGTGCCGATATTCGGGGTGGGGATGTTGAAGGGGTTGCCTGTGTTGCTGACGACCTTGGCCTTTGCCATGCTATTTCGGCTTGTGCCGAATCGTTATGTGCCAAGGACTCATGCATTGATAGGCGCGATTGTGGCGGCAATTTTGTTTGAAACCATGAACCGGGTATTCGGCTACTACATTGCTCATTTTCCCACCTATAAACTGGTTTATGGCGCTTTTGCCAGCGTTCCGATTTTTCTGATGTGGATATATTTATCCTGGCTGACGGTGCTGCTGGGCGCAGTGGTTGCTGCGGCACTCCCTCATTGGCGCACACCGGAAACGAGACAATTGCCCGCAGTGGTCGAGATGCTGGATGCCTTGCGGGTATTGCAGATAATGTCCGACGGGATGGGGCGTGGAGTCGTCATGACGATTCCGGCATTGTCCAGGATTTTGCATCTGGGTTTTTTCCCGCTGGAACGAATTCTGGAAAGATTGCATCGCGCGGATTTGGTGCGCAAAGCTGAAGGGCAAGGCTGGTTAATGGTGCGTGATCTGGAGCATATTCGAGCAATCGAGTTGTTGCATTTGTTTGTACTCGATCGTGGCAGCCTGTCGGCGGAACAGGATGATGATCCTTTGACGAAATGGCTGGCCGGCTGTGCAGCACAGCTGGAAAAAAATACCGATGTGACCTTGCGGGAGTTGTTTCACACAGATCAAGTTTGAGCGTTGTTGTAATGAGATGGGTTAAATGGTTGAGGATAAGGCACGCAATAGATTAGAATGCGCGACTTACTTTTGGAATGTTATTTTGTCCTTGTCCTCATTAGTCGAAATCCGCGACCTGAACTTTACCTACGATAAGCGTCCCGTTTTGCAGGGTATCAATATGACCTTCCCGAAGGGGAAGATGGTCGCCATCATGGGGCTTTCAGGTTGCGGCAAGACTACGCTGCTGCGACACATAGGCGGAGTACTCAAGCCTTCCAGGGGGTCTGTCAAAATTGACGGTCAGATGATGCAGGAGCTTGATCGGGCAGGTTTATATGCCATGCGTCGCAAGATGGGCATGTTGTTTCAGTTTGGCGCGTTGTTTACCGATATGACGGTGTATGACAATGTGGCATTCCAGATGCGCGAACATACCGACCTGCCTGAGGAATTGATTCGCGATTTGGTCATGATGAAGTTGCATGCGGTAGGGTTGCGCGGCGCGCACAACATGATGCCGTCCGAGTTGTCGGGCGGGATGGCGCGGCGCGTGGCATTGGCGCGTACTGTAGCGCTCGATCCGATGCTCATTATGTATGACGAACCGTTTGCGGGTCTGGATGCGATTTCCCTGTCTGTGATTGGCGACCTGATTCGTCGGCTGAATGACGCGTTGGGGGCGACTTCGATTATCGTCACGCACGATATTCAAGAGTCGTTGAAGATTGTGGATTATGTTTATTTTATGGCTAACGGTGTGATTGTCGCCGAAGGTACGCCTGATGAGCTTCGTGCCTGCGATACTGATTTTGTTCGTCAGTTTATACACGGCGAGATGGATGGTCCCGTGCCATTCCATTATCCCAGTGGCGATTATCGTCAAGAATTAAATTCGCAGGGCTGAAACCATGGCAGTAACTAAAACTATACGGGCAATCGGACACCGCATCGTTGATGCGGTTTGGCGCATTGGTTCGGCAACCCGGTTTTTTATTCTCGCCCTGCTCTACTCGGGTGCGAGTTTCAAGCGTTTCCATTTGATTATAAAAGAACTTTTTTCCAGCGGCGTGATGTCGCTGATCATTATCCTGGTGGCGGGTTTGTTCGTTGGCATGGTGCTGGGTTTGCAAGGTTATGAAACGCTCAAGCGCTATGGTTCTGAATCGGCGCTGGGTTCGCTGGTCGCATTGAGCCTGGTGCGTGAACTGGGTCCAGTGTTGGCTGCGTTGCTGTTTGCCAGCCGGGCAGGTTCGGCGATGACGGCAGAAATCGGCTTGATGAAAGCGACCGAGCAAATATCGGCAATGGAGATGATGGCAGTGAACCCGATTGCGCGCATCGTGGCACCCCGTTTCTGGGCGGGCGTGATTTCCATGCCGCTGTTGGCGGCGCTGTTCAGCGCGGTCGGTGTGTTTGGCGGTTATCTGGTCGGGGTGGTGCAGATCGGGGTGGACGAGGGGTCGTTCTGGGCGCAAATGCAGGCCGCAGTGGATTTTCGCGAGGATATTCTCAATGGCGTGCTGAAAAGTTTTGTATTTGGAACGGTGGTGACGGTAATCGCGCTGTTTGAAGGCTACGATGCGCAAGCTACCGCAGAGGGTGTATCAGGTGCGACCACGCGTACGGTAGTGAATTCTTCATTGGCTATTTTGATGCTCGATTTTGTGTTGACCGCAATCATGTTTAGAGGAAATTGAGAGTATGGAACGTACGACTTTGGATTTATGGGTAGGCATGTTTGTGGTAGCAGGGCTGGCGGCGTTGGTGGCGCTGGCGATGAAGGTCGGGAACCTTGGCACCTACAACGTGTCCGAAAGCTACCAGGTTTATGGCTATTTCCAGAATATTGGCGGACTGAAAGCCAAAGCGTCCATTAAAAGCGCGGGCGTGCTGGTGGGGCGTGTGACAAGCATCACGCTGGATACCCAACGTTACGAGGCAAAGGTGGTGATGAGTCTGGACAAGCGTTATCAGTTTCCCAAAGACACTTTTGCCAATATTTTGACTTCCGGTTTGCTTGGTGAGCAGTACATAGGTTTGATGCCTGGCGGGGATGAGGAGATGCTGAAAGAGGGTGAGCAGGTGAAGCAAACGCAATCTGCGGTCGTGTTGGAAGAAATGATTGGCAAATTCTTGTACAACAAGGCGGCTGAACCGGAAAAAATAACAGTGCCGGAAAAATAATTTTTAGGGGTGGCAAGAATGAATGTTTTATTGAAAGTGGTTGCAGGTTTGTTGTGTGCGGTAGGTGTCGCGCGAGCCGATGTGACTGCGCCGGATGTGTTGATCAGAAGCACCGCCCAGGAAGTTATTTCGATCGTTAAGCAGGATGCGGATATTAAGGCGGGCAACCAGAAAAAAATTCTCGCCCTGGTAGATGCCAGGATATTGCCTAATTTTGATTTTGTGCGCATGACTCAATTGGCGATGGGTAAGCATTGGAGAGAGGCATCAGCCGAGCAAAAACAGGTATTGGTTACCGAGTTTCGTAATATGTTGGTGCGTACTTATACCAGGGCGTTTACCTCATACCGCGACCAGACAGTGGAGGTTTTGCCGTTGAAAATGGCGGCTGAAGATAACGAAACCACCGTCAGGATGCGCATCGTCAAGACCGGCGCTCCTCAGCCGACCACCGTTGACTATCAAATGAAAAAGAAAGCTGACGGTTGGAAAGTGTTCGACGTGACCATTGAAGGTGTGAGCATGGTCACCAGTTATCGCGGTATGTTTGATACGCAAGTCAGTCAGTCCGGCATAGATGGGTTGATCAAAACTTTGCTGGACATGAATGCCAAGGCATCTGGTACCTCGTTGCGCAAGGCTGACGCGAAGTGATTGCCCGCGAAGGTGACCGGCTGGTGGTGAGTGGCCGTTTGACCATCGCTACCGTGCCTGCGTTGTATGCGATTGGCTTGCAACAGTTGGAAACAGAAGACCTGCTGGTGGATTTCTCAAAGGTTGAAGCGGTTGATTCGGCTGCGGTCAGCATGTTGTTGTGCTGGGCTAGAGCTGCCGAAGTCAGGCAGCGCAGTTTACGCGTGACGGGTTTGCCCAGCGACTTGTTGAGTCTGGCGAACCTGTATGGTGTGGCTGAGATGTTGCCGCATTGATAGTCATGAGTTACGGCAAGTAGTCGAAGGTGGTGCGCATCGCCTGCAAGTTTTTAGTATCATGCGCAACCTGGCTGAGGTCGCACACGCGCATATTCAGAATATTCCTCAAAATCAGATAGTGGTAGCGATAACAATGGTCACTCCGGAAAGTATTCAACTTAACATCGCGCAGGGTATGAAAACGGAGTATTTGACTGTTATCGGCGACGGGCAACATTTTGAAGCGGTCGTGGTAAGTGACGCATTCGCTGGTCTGAACCGCGTGCTTCGCCATCAGCTCGTCTATCAGACATTGGGCGACAGGATGCGTGGAGAAATCCATGCGTTGTCTATGAAAACCTATACACCACAAGAATGGAAGAGCAGCAGTGAGTAGCAAATGATAAGTGGAAAACCCAGTCATTACTCATTACTCATTACTCATTACTCACGATAAAAATTATGCAAAAACTGGCAATTCAGGGCGGTTATCGTCTCAATGGTGAAGTGCGGATTTCCGGTGCCAAAAATGCGGCTCTGCCCATCATGTGCGCCAGCTTGCTGGCGGCGGATGATTTGCATTTGAGTAATCTGCCCGATATGCATGACGTGGTAACCATGGTCAGGCTATTGCAGCAAATGGGCGTGCAGATTGAATCTGGAAGTCAGACGGCAACATTCAATGCAGCTAAAGTGGACAAGCTGGAAGCACCCTATGAAATGGTCAAGACCATGCGTGCGGCGATCCTGGTGCTGGGGCCACTGTTAACCAGGTTTGGTGAGGCGCGTGTTTCGCTGCCCGGCGGTTGTGCCATTGGTTCGCGCCCCGTGGATTTGCACATCAAGGGCTTGTTGGCGATGGGCGCGGAGATTCATATTGAGCATGGCTATATTCACGCTACTGCTAAACGTCTAAAGGGTGCGCACATCTGTTTCGATCTGATCAGCGTGACTGGCACAGAAAATTTGATGATGGCTGCTGTGTTGGCGGATGGCGTTACCGTTCTGGAAAATGCGGCGCGTGAACCCGAAGTGGTGGATCTGGCCAACTGCCTGATCGCGATGGGTGCGATGGTAGAAGGTGCGGGTAGCGACAGCATTACCATCGTAGGAGTTGAAAAACTACATGGCGCAAGCTATCGCGTTATGCCGGATCGTATTGAAAGTGGGACTTTTCTGGTTGCCGCAGCAGCAACGGGCGGCAATATTACGCTAACCGATGCGCGTGCGGATATTCTCGATAATGTTCTGGATAAGTTGCGTGAAACGGGCGCGCTTGTCAATGTGTGCGGTGATCGGATTGGCTTGGAAATGGCAAAGAGACCCCTTGCAGTTAGTTTGCGCACTGCTCCTTACCCCGCTTTCCCTACGGATATGCAGGCGCAATTTATGGCATTGAATACGATAGCTGAAGGCAGTGCCATCGTGGTTGAAACAATTTTTGAAAATCGTTTCATGCACGTTCAGGAATTACAGCGTCTGGGCGCACAGATAGAGGTCGAGGGTAATACTGCCGTGATTCAAGGTTGTGAACAACTTGATGGCGCAACGGTTATGGCAACGGATTTGCGCGCGTCTGCATCACTGGTGATTGCCGGAATGGTGGCGCAGGGTGAAACGATTGTGGATCGTATTTATCATCTTGATCGCGGTTATGAACATATTGAGGCGAAGCTGTCTGCGCTGGGCGCGAAGATTCGCCGTTTTAACTAAGGAGTTAAGATGATTACGATTGCGCTATCCAAAGGCCGCATCTTTGAAGAAACCTTGCCCTTGCTGGCGGCGGCAGGCATCACGCCGCTGGAAGATCCTGAATTGTCACGAAAATTGATTTTGCCCACTAACCGTGTAGATGTTCGACTGATTATCGTTCGTGCCAGCGATGTGCCGACCTATGTGCAATATGGCGCGGCGGACATCGGCGTGGCGGGCAAGGATGTGCTGAACGAGCATGGTGGTGTCGGCTTGTACCAACCGCTGGATTTGAATATCGCACGTTGCCGGATGATGGTAGCGGTACAAAATGATTTTGATTATGAGGCTGCGGTGAAGCGTGGGGCGAGATTGCGCGTGGCCACCAAGTATGTGAAGGCGGCGCGTGAACATTTCGCTGCCAAAGGCGTGCATATAGATTTGATCAAATTATACGGTTCGATGGAGCTGGCACCTCTGGTAGGGCTGTCCGATGTGATTGTTGATCTGGTGAGCAGCGGAAATACGCTTAAGGCGAACCACCTCAGGGCGGTAGAGCATGTGAGTGACATTTCATCGCGTTTGGTTGTGAATCAGGCTGCGCTTAAGCTAAAACGCGATGTGATCCAGCCTATGCTGGATACATTTTCACAAGCTATTGAAAAATAAATAAAAACAACTTGAATGCGCGGCTTGGGTTGCCTTTTGTTGTGTATGTTAATAATATACGAGCATGATTGATCTTGCCAAAGTTTCCGGATTCGATTGGGATGATGGAAACGCCCGAAAGAACGATAAGCATGGCGTTTCAATGGCTGAATCTGAGCAGGTTTTTTTCAACGAGCCACTCCTGCTGATTGCAGACACGAAGCATAGTTACGGTGAGTCACGCTTTCACGCATTGGGCAAAACAGATGACGGGCGAATGTTGCATATTACCTTCACCTTACGTCAAGCTGATAAGAAAATTCGCGTGATTTCAGCCAGAGACATGCACAGGAAGGAGCGAGCAATTTATGAGCAAACAACTTAAAGTGGTTCCGAAATTCACCAATGAGGCGGATGAGCGTGCCTTTTGGGAAACACACGATTCCACAGAATATCTGGATTGGACGAAAGCCCAGCGGGTTGTGCTGCCAAATTTGAAGCCAACGACTAAAACGATTTCACTTCGATTGCCTCAGCACCTGCTCGATTCCCTGAAGGCCGCAGCGAATTCTCGGGATGTGCCATATCAGTCACTGATCAAAGTGTGGTTACAGGAAAAGCTGCACACTCATTAACTCGCGACAGAATGCATGTTCGCACGCGATTTTAGTTCGTAGGGCGCAATGCCCGTTGGTTATTGCGCCCTACGCGAGCTTTTGTTTGCCGAAAAAATAATTTCAGATTTATTGATTAACCTGTTAAATTAGCGCATCTACAATAATTACATGGAATCACGCTTTACTTGGAGCGAAATCAAACGCGCTAAAAATCTGGAAAAACATCATCTGGATTTCGCGGATGCGGCCTGGGTTCTGGATAGCCCTCTTCGACTTGATATGGACAGCGTTAGAAACAATGAGGATCGCACGCAGTCGTTTGCCTATGTGTTTGATCGCCTCGCCGTATTGACCATCGTGCATCTGCAAAAGGATCGACCGCATATCATTAGTTTTCGTACCGCAAGTGAGGAAGAACGAAAGGACTATCATGACTGGCTCAAAAATGACTACACAGCGTAAGGCTGTTTTGGCTGCCGTAAAGAATGCACCACCGGGCGGGGATTACGTTTGGGATGGCATAGATGAAGATGATCGGCCTTTGTCTCACCAGGAAATGCAAAGTGGCATTGAAGCTAATCGCAAGAAACGCGGACGACCGCTCAGTACATCCCGCAAGGAACAGGTAAGCGTCAGATACAGCCCCGAAGTATTAAACTACTTCCGTTCGACGGGAGAAGGTTGGCAAACTCGTATGGATGCAGCCTTGCAGTTGCTGGTTAAAAAGCATCCAGATTGGCTAGAGAAGCTTAGGAATCGTTAAAAAATAAAATGGACTTTTATGCATTGTCTGCTACACTTGG
>JAVHSF010000303.1:0-13910 GCA_036172035.1 Gallionella sp.
GGGACTCATCCGCTCGGTAAGCTGCCGGGTTCGGGTGGATTGAGCGACACCGCTAACCGTCATGGTAAGTGTGCTGTTTTTGATTATGAAAAATCCGCCATGACCGCAATTCTTGTTATGCCCTCTCTTTTTGCGGGCGAGGGAGCAAACGAATCGCTGCGCGGGTTTTACGTCAAGGATGGCTCTGTAGTGCGCCCGGCGATCTTGTCCTGGTACATCGCCTCATCCGCCTGTTTCAGCAGATCATCGGTGCTTTGCTGACTACCGTAAAACAGGCTTGCCCCAATGCTGGCAGTCGTGCGGTATTCATACTCGCAGAAGTGATAGGGCTGGCTTAACGCGGCGCGGATTTTTGCCGTGACCCGCCTGACAGCAGAAGCCGCAACAACTTCGGCATCGCCCAATGACTCCAGCAACACAACAAACTCATCACCGCCCATGCGCGCCACGGCATCAACCTCGCGCACGCAGTCCTGGAGTCGTCTGGCAACTTCAATCAGCAGCATGTCGCCAACACCATGTCCTTTGGTGTCGTTTAACATTTTGAAGTGATTCATGTCCAGAAATATCACCGCACCGTACTGTTCATTGCGCACACTCGCAGCAAGCGCCTGAAGCAGCCGCTCCATCAGCAGGCGGCGGTTGGGCAATTTTGTCAGCGCGTCATAGTACGCCAGGTGGCGTATTTCTTCTTCAGTGCGTTTGCGTTCGGTGATGTCCGCGCGTATTGCGATATATTGAAACGGTTTTCCCTCACGGCTTATGTTGGGAACGATGGTGGTTGCTACCCAGTACAGGCTACCATCCTTGGCGCGATTGCAAATATCCCCTTGCCATACCGCTCCCCTAACGATGGTGCAAAACATGTCGCGAAAGAATGCTTTCGTATGGATGCCGGAATTGAGCAAACGATGATTTTGTCCGATCAGATCGGCGCGCGAATACTGGCTGATGGCGCAAAATTTGTCGTTGATATAGGTGATCGTGCCGCGCACATCGGTAATGGCTACGATCGCGTGCTGATCCAGCGCATATTGCTGATACTTCAGCTCGGTTATGGCTTGCTGGGCAAACGCCTGGTTTTCGACCAGTGCGTTTTCGGTGGCGCGGATGCGGGCGATGATAGGCCGCGATATGCCGACACCCAGCAACACGAACAGCAATGCGATGGCATAGGTGAAATTGCGGAAAACCTGGTTAATCCGGTGGGATGCCTCTGCCAGGGTGGCTGAAAACAGGTTTTCTCTTTCAGCTAATTGCAGGTTAAGGGTATTCAGCCTGAAGATAAAAGCACGGACAACCCCCGATTCATCGGGACCTGTGCTGATTCCGGCGTTTATTCGGTCGTGCAGTTTTTCGGCTTCCCCATTCAATTCGGCTATGAGCTGATCGGCGGCTATCCAGTGTTCGATCGCTTTTTCCATATAGCTGACATGCTGGAAGCGACGGAAGAAGGGAATCATGTATTCGATATCCAACGGATGATTGCGGCCTTTGCGCAAGCCTGCGCGGGCGATATCCAAATCGGGGGCGGGTTTCTGTAGTTCGATGCGCGCCTGTCTGTCGCCCAGCGGTATTTCAATCAGCTGCCGGTATCTCCGGTAGTCTGCCTCGTCGCGTGAGATGGCGTAGTGTTCAAGGCTGCGGATGGCATCCTTCTGCGCCTTTGCCCACAACCCTTCGCCGCTAATATAGGCGCGGACGGAGGTTAAGACATTCATCTGAATATGGATGAGCAGAACCAGACAAAAGGTAAGCGCGATAAAGACGGCGATAATCTGGTACACCCTGCGGGTCGCAGTGATGCGCGGAGTCGTTATTTCAGACATGGTTAACCTCTCTCACCGCATTGGATAAGGCAGTGCCACGATGACAAAATCGCGGTTTGGTATGGCCTGCTTGAGTGCGACTGCCAGCGGTTGCCATGCGCCAGCGTTTGCGGCTTGGCGCGGGTTCGGCTGAATGCGCCGGCAGGGACGAGAACGCCGTAAGGCAAATAAACAATGCCGATAGGCGGATGAATGAATACATCTGAATGCCCCGTTTCGGGATAGGGGGGAAGAAACCCCTAAAGAAACCCGTTGTAAAGGTTGGATTGCATGAATTGAAAGCACGATTCGACCGGCAGATGGCTGGCATGGGAGTCTACGGGGTGATGTTGACCACGCCGTTTTCCCCGGCAAAGCCGCTGACCACGCGGCCTGATGCCGTGCGTACCGGTACACTTTCGCCTGCGGCGGCATTGTTCAATGCCATGCCACTGCCGCTTATATTAAAACCGCTGCCTTGTGCGGACAGTTGTACGGATTGTCCCTGTTTGACGCTGTAGGGCGCGCGCAGCATGGCTTCCTGAAGGATGATTCCCCGGCTGATGCTGTAGCGCATCACTTGTCCGACGACCCTGCCCGCATCGCTTAATCCGCCGGACTGGGTGGTCTCGACGGTTTGCCGGGCAAGGTCTTCCGCATGGATGACTTGTCCCTGGGAAAGCGCTCGGGTGCTAACCAGCAAGTCCATGCTGACTCTGATTTGCACCGGGATGAAGAGACGCCAGCCGTTGACTTCGTTGCAGCGTACGCCAATCGAGACGCGGCCTATCAGTTGGCTGCCGCCCGGCAGGAAAGCCTCGATGTCGTTGCAGGAACGCAGGTTGATCCGGCTATCCGGTTGATCCACGTTAAAAGTAACTTTCCCCGGCAACGAGCTGGTTTGCTGCCGCACGAAGTTACTCACGGCGGCGCTCAGCGCGGCGTGATCCTGCTGCGCGGCGGCGTTGGCCGTCGGGCAGCAGAGCAGAAAACAGGCGATCAGCAAGATTTTTTTCATGATCGCCATTGTGCGTGTCGCGGCTATTTGTGTTGCCCGGAATTAAGGGGAAAAGTTGCCGTTAATCATCGCATAGCCATTCCGGGAGCCAAGGTAGTATGGATTGCATGGTGGATGGAATGGTTAAAAGGAGGGCGTGATGATCAACAAACTGGATGCGGCACTGCAATTTCATCAAAGCGCGTTGAGCTTGCGCGGCGCACGTCAGGAGTTGCTGGCCGCCAATATCGCCAATGCGGATACGCCCAACTACAAGGCACGGGATTTTGATTTTGCCAGCGCCTTGCAAAACGCCGTGGCGGGTACGGCGGCAAGGCTGCCCGTGACGACCTGTTCGCCGATGCATCTGGAAGGTCATGCCGGGAATACCTTATTTGGCGCGCAAGTGATGTATCGCAAGCCTGTCCAGCCCAGCGCCGACGGCAATACCGTGGATATGGATGCGGAGCGCGCGCAGTTTGCCGACAATGCCTTGCGCTACGAGGCCAGCGTGAAGTTTATCAGCGACGAGCTGAAGGATATGGTTGCGGCGGTTCAAGGCTGATAAGGGAGGAAAGCAAAAATGTCTCTATTCAATATTTTCAATGTGGCGGGTTCGGGAATGGCGGCGCAGTCGCAACGCCTGAACGTGGTCGCCAGCAATCTGGCAAACGCCGATAGCACCACCAGCGCGGACGGCAAGCCTTACCGCGCCAAGCAGGTGGTTTTTTCTGCCACGCCGATGGGCGGGGGCGATGTACAGGGGGTAAAGGTGGTGGCGGTTGCCGAAAGCACCGCGCCGATGAAGATGGTGTTTGATCCCAAACATCCGATGGCCGATGCGCAGGGCTATGTGGCGATGCCCAACGTGAACGTGGTGGACGAGATGGTCAACATGATCTCGGCCTCGCGCTCTTATCAAAACAACGTGGATGTGTTGAATACGTCCAAGACACTGCTGTTAAAAACGCTGACCATCGGCCAGTAACCGACTAACGACTAACGGGAAAAATCATGATTAACGCCACATCAACTACCGATAGCGCCGCGCTGTTTGCTGCCATGAATGGCGGCAACGGTGCCAGTAAATCAACGGCGAACGCCGCGCAGGATCGTTTCATGACCCTGCTGGTCACGCAGTTGAAGAATCAGGATCCGCTCAATCCCATGGATAACGCGCAGATGACTTCGCAGATGGCGCAGATCAGCACGGTAAGCGGGATAGATAAATTGAATGCCACGCTGCAAGCCTTGAGCGCCAGCATGACACCGAACCAGACTTTGCAGGCGGCCGGCATGATAGGGCATGGCGTGCTGGTGCAGGGCAATGGCGTGCAGTTGGCAGGGGGTGCGGGGCTGGGTGGTTTTGAATTGCCACAGTCCACAGACAGCACGCAGGTGTCGGTTTATGACCGGGCGGGTGCGCTGGTGCGCAGCATTGATTTGGGCGCGCAACCGGCGGGGATCAGTAAATGGCAGTGGGACGGCACGGATAATTCGGGCGCTACGGCGGCGGCGGGCAACTACACCTTTACTGTCAGTGCGGCGCAGGGCGGTAACCCCGTGGCGGCGACCAACCTGCAATTCGGTCTGGTGAACAGCGTGACACAAGGGGCGCAGGGCGTAGCCATAAGCGTGGGGCAGCTGGACAACATCGCGCTCACGCAAGTTAAACAAATTCTGTAACGTCGGGAGAAAATCATGAGTTTTCAACAAGGTTTGAGCGGTTTGAATGCGTCATCCAAGCACCTGGACACGATAGGCAATAACGTGGCGAATGCCAATACCGTAGGTTTCAAACAGTCGCAGGCGCAATTCGCCGATATGTTTGCGGTGTCGCTGGCGGGGACGGGGGCGGTGCAAATCGGCACGGGAACCAAGGTTGCGGCAGTTTCGCAACAGTTTACCCAGGGCAACATCACCAACACCAACAACCCGTTGGATACCGCCATCGGCGGTCAGGGATTTTTCCGCGTGACCGATGCGGCGGGCGCTATCTCTTACAGCCGTAATGGTCAGTTCCAGGTAGATAAGAATGGTTTTATTGTAAATAATCAAGGCCATAAACTATCCGGTTATTTGCCTGACGCAAGCGGGGTGATTTTCCCTGCGGCTCCTGTGCCGCTGCAAATCAATGCGGCGGACCTGGTACCCAAACAGACGCTCAATGCGGTGGTCGGGGCAAATCTGGATTCGCGCGCCGCCGTGCCATTGATCTCCGCTTTTAGTGCGCTGGATCCTACTTCCTACAACAGTTCAACTTCGCTGACGGTATACGATAGTCTGGGAGCCAGCCATGTCGGATCACTGTATTTTCAGCGCCAGCCGATCACGCCCCCCACGTTTACCTCGGCTACCACGACCACTGCAACGGTGAGTTCGGTCGCCGGTTTGGCGGTTGGTAATACCCTGACTTTTGCCCTTCCCGCGCCCGCGCAGACCGCGACCATTTCCGCCATCAATGCCGCAACCAATACGGTGACTTTTGCCGCTTTGGCGCTTGCGCCAACCGGCGGCCCCATTACGACCAACGCGCCTTCGGCCAGCTGGAAGACATTTTTGACGGTGGATGGTGTGGCGGTGGCGGGCGCAGCCACCCCGGAACTGGCAACGCTGAGTTTTGATGCGCTGGGCAAACTGGCAGCCACGATTCCTGCGACCGTGCCGCCCGGAAAAGTGACTTCGGCCGCGTTGTTTCCGACTTCCAGCACTGTTTCGCCGACCCAGACACTCACTTTCGATTTCGGCTCGCCGAGCGCCGGAACATCCCAGTATGGCGGAAATTTTGGTGTCAATACGCTCACTCAGGACGGTTACACCTCGGGGCGGCTGAACTCGGTCAGCACCAGTGCGGATGGCACGATACTGGGGCGCTACTCGAACGGCCAATCGCGCCCGATGGGGCAGATATTGCTTGCCAATTTTACCAGCCCGCAAGGCTTGCAGCCGGTGGGTGGCAATGAGTGGGTGGAAACGTCTGTTTCCGGCGGACCGCTGGTGGGGGTGCCGGGATCGGCTAGCCTGGGGATGTTGCAGTCCTCCGCGACGGAAGATTCCAACGTGGATCTGACGGCGGAATTGGTGAACATGATTACCGCCCAGCGGGTATATCAGGCCAATGCACAGACCATCAAGGCGCAGGATCAAATATTGCAAACCATCGTCAGTCTGAGGTAGTGAAACGTGAAATTCACCCCGCCACCGAGCAATGACACGCCAGGGAGAAGGTAATGGACAGGTTGATTTATACCGCGATGACCGGAGCTTCGCATGTGCTGCAACAGCAGGCGGCGGTGTCGGAAAATCTGGCCAATACCAGTACGCCGGGATTCCGCGCTTCCCTGAATACCTTTCGCGCCGTGCCGCTAGTTGGCGAAGGGTTGCCTACCCGGACTTTCGTGGTGGATTCGACGGCGGGCTCGGACTTTACGCCGGGCGCTTTTCAGCCTACCGGCCGCCCACTGGATGTGGCGGTGAACGGCACGGGCTGGCTGGCGGTGCAAGGCGTTGACGGGAAAGAGGCTTACACCCGCAACGGCAGTTTACAAATCAGTTCCGGCGGGGTGTTGCAGACGCGCAACGGGCAACCCGTGATCGGTGAGGGGGGGCCTATCACCATCCCGCCCGGCGATCAACTGAGCTTCGCCAAGGATGGCACGATTTCCATCGTTCCGTCAGGTTCGCAAGCCAGTACGGTGACGGTGGTGGGGCGGTTAAAGCTGGTTAACCCCGAACCGGCGCTTTTGGAACGCGGCGGCGACGGGCTGTTCAAAATGAAGGATGGCTCGGTAGCATCCGCCGATGCCAAAACCGAAGTCGTACCCGGTAATCTGGAAGGCAGCAATGTGAATACGGTGGAAATGCTGGTGAACATGATTTCGCTGGCGCGCAAATTCGACATGCAGATGAAAATGCTGCAAAGCGCCGATAACGATGCCAAACAGGCCAGTTCGATAATGAGTATTGCGGGCTAATCGAGACGCTGTGAAAGGTGAAATAAATCATCACCTTGCAGCTAAATAAAAAGGGTAAATGTCATGATACGTTCTTTGTGGATTTCCAAAACGGGTCTGGATGCGCAGCAAACGCAGATGGATACCATCGCCAACAATCTGGCCAATGTCAGCACCAACGGATTCAAACGGTCGCGTGCGGTGTTCGAGGACTTGCTGTATCAGACCCTCCGCCAGCCGGGCGCGCAGTCATCGCAACAAACCCAGATTCCCTCGGGTTTGCAGATTGGTACGGGGGTCAGGCCGGTAGCCGCCGAGCGGATACACACGCAGGGTAATTTGCAACAAACCGGCAACCAGCTGGATGTGGCAATACAGGGGGGCGGCTTTTTTCAGGTGCTGATGCCGGATGGTACGACCGGATACACCCGCGACGGATCATTTCAGCGCGATAGCCAGGGTCAGATGGTTACGGCAAGCGGTTTTCCGATTCAGCCTGCGATTACCCTGCCTGCCAATGCCGTCACCGTGACGATCGGTCGTGACGGGGTGGTGTCGGTCACCCAGCCGGGGGTGGTCGCACCCGTTCAGGTGGGCAGCCTGCAACTGGCGAGTTTCATCAATCCGGCCGGTTTGATGAGTATGGGTGAAAACCTGTACCAGGAAACCGCTTCATCCGGCACGCCAAGCACCAATGTACCGGGAACCAACGGCGCGGGCTTGTTGAATCAGAATTATGTGGAGACTTCCAACGTCAATGTGGTGGAAGAGATGGTCAACATGATCCAGACGCAACGCGCCTACGAGATCAATTCCAAATCCATCACGACATCCGATCAGATGTTGCAAAAGTTGTCGCAAATGTAATGAACGCGTTCGAGGGGCAAAGATGAACCAGGATAAAAAAAGCATGGATGGCAGTCGTTACCTGGTATGGGGGGTGTGCTTTTTAATGCTCGGTTGTGCCAGCAAGCCGCCGACCAGCATTCATCAACCGATGACCGCCAAGCCGGAAATCAGGACAGTGGTTGCTCCTGCGGATGGCGCAATTTTTCACGCCGGAATCAACGAGCATCCGCTGTTCGAGGACAGACGGGCGCGCAATGTGGGCGATATTCTGACCATCAATATCGTGGAAAAAACCACTGGCAACCGTAAATCCAGCAGCGCCTCGAACAGTGCGGCCAGCATTGCTGACACTACGCCCGCTGTAACGGTCGGGCCACTTTCCAAGCTGTTGTTGAAGGCTTTTTCAATTAACAGCAGCAGCAGCAACAAGTCTTCCAGCACGGCAGCAGGGTCGGGAAGTGAGGACTTGACTGGCACGATAGCCGTGACCGTGATTGAAGTGCTGGCAAATGGCAATTTGCTGGTGAGCGGCGAGAAGCAGGTGGCGTTGAACGAAAGCGATGAATTTATTCGTTTTTCAGGCGTGGTCAATCCCATCCAGATTTCCAGCCTGAACGCCGTGCAGTCCAGCCAGGTGGCCGATGCGCATATCGAATATAAGCGTGCCGGGGCGATGAGCGAAGTAATGAACGACGCGCAGACACTGGGATTTCTGGGGCGCTTTTTCCTGTCGGTGTTGCCGTTCTAGGATTGAGGATTGAGGATTGGGTGAATGCGGAGCAAAGGGTTTCCTCGCTCCTGACATAAAGAGGGTTAAACAAATGAAACAACTCATTGTCGTGCTGATATTGATGCTGGCATCGCTCCCGGCTCACGCCGACCGCATCAAGGATGTGGCGAGCATCCAGGGGGTGCGCGATAACCAGTTGCTGGGTTACGGGCTGGTGGTGGGGCTGGATGGCAGCGGCGACCAAACCACGCAAACCCCGTTTACGGTGCAGAGCATCATCAGTATGTTGTCGCAAATGGGCATCAATCTGCCGCAAGGCACCAGCCTGCAACTCAAGAATGTGGCGGCGGTGGTGGTGACGACCAGCTTGCCGCCCTTTGCCAAGCCCGGACAAGTGATAGATGTGACGGCTTCTTCGATAGGCAATGCCAAGAGTCTGCGCGGCGGAACATTGCTGATGACCCCGCTGAAAGGAGCGGATGGTCAGGTGTACGCGATGGCGCAGGGCAATGTGCTGGTCGGCGGGGTGGGCGCGTCTTCCGGCGGCGCTTCGGTGCAGGTTAATCACTTGAGCGTCGGGCGCGTACCCGCCGGTGCAACGGTGGAACGTGCCGTGCCGACCGTGCTGGGGCAGGGTGAATACATTCATCTGGAATTGAACCGCAATGATTTCACCACCGCTACCCGTGTGGTGAATGCCATCAACGCGCAAATATCTCCCGATATTGCCGTCGCGCTGGACGGTCGGGTGATCGAGGTTCGCGCACCCGAGGGCAACGGGCGCGTCGCCTTTATCTCCAAAGTTGAAAATCTGGACATCAATCCCGCGCAGGGGGTAGCCAAGGTGATTATCAATGCGCGTACCGGTTCGGTGGTGATGAACCAGGCCGTCACGTTGGATGCCTGTGCGGTGGCGCACGGCAATCTGACCGTGATCATCAATACCGATACCAGCGTGAGCCAGCCCAATGCGCTTGCCAGGGGAAAAACGGAAAAAACCGATAAGACCACAATAGAGGTCAAAGCCGACAAAGGCGGGCTGGTGGAACTGCCCAAAGGCGTGTCCCTGAGTGACGTGGTCAAGGCGTTGAATTCGATGGGCGCGACTCCGCAGGATTTGCTGGCGATTTTGCAGGCGATGAAAGCCTCGGGTGCCTTACATGCCGAACTGGAGGTCATCTAAATGGTAAATTCTTTTAATAATCAATCAGGAAACTTAACTGCCGCCCTGGCGATAGACACCCGTCCGCTGGGGCAATTGCGCGCGCAGGCAGCGCAGTCGCCCGACCAGGCACTCAAGGCGGCGGCGCAGCAATTCGAGGCGGTGTTCATGAACATGATGCTGAAAAGTATGCGCGAGGCGACCCCGCAGGATGGCATGATGGACAGCGATCAGAGCCGCATGTTTACCGGTATGCTGGACCAGCAGTTGAGCCAGAGCCTGTCCAGCCGTGGCATCGGGCTGGCCGATATGATGGTCAGGCAGTTGAGCCGTGGCGGACAGGTCGCGCCCCAGCCCTCACTCCCGGTTCCCCTGTCCTCTGTCGTCAGCGCCCAATCTTTCGCGCAGCCCCCTGGTGATGCTGGTGTACCCCTTGCGGACTCAGCCCTCGATCCTCTGTCATTGTCCGTTCCTTCCGCCTTTAATGCGAATACCCAGCAGGATTTCGTGAACCGGATGTTGCCCCACGCCATGCGAGCCAGCCAGATGACGGGTGTGCCGCCGCATCTGATGCTGGGGCAGGCCGCGCTGGAAAGCGGTTGGGGCAAGCGCGAGATTCTCATGCCGGATGGCTCGAACAGCTACAACCTGTTCGGTATCAAGGCGAATGCGGGCTGGCACGGCAAGGTCGCCGAAGTGATGACCACCGAGTATAAGAACGGCGTGGCGCACAAGCAGGTAGAAAAATTCCGCGCCTACGATTCTTATACGGATGCCTTCAAGGATTATTCCGGCATGTTGGGCAGCAATCCGCGTTATGCGAGCGTGATGCAACAGGGCGGAGATACCGTTGGCATGGCGCAGGCACTGCAAAAATCCGGTTATGCGACAGACCCGAAATATGCCGACAAGCTGGTGAACGTGATGCGGCAGATGAATATTTCTGGCCGGGCAGCCTAAAGGAAATCAAAGTCGTGCCGATAACATCATCGAGGCCGGTGCCGGGCTGAAAAAGGAAGCATCATGGGAAGCAATATATTTAGCGCGTCGTTGAGTGGCATGAATGCGGCTCAGTACGCCCTGACTACGACCGAACACAATATTGCCAACGCCAATACGCCCGGATTTACCCGGCAGCAGGTGCTGGTGAATTCGCGTCCAGCCCAGGCATCCGGTGCCGGATTCGTCGGGCAAGGGGTGGATGTCGCGGGTGTGCAAAGAATCTACGACCAGTTTTTGACCACCCAGGTGCGTCAGGAACAGAGTCAGGCCAGTTACCTGGGTTCTTATCTGACGGCCATGAAGCAGGTAGATAACCTGGTCGCTGATCCTGCCGCCGGTGTGTCGCCAGCCATGCAAAGTTTTTTCGACGCGATGAACGGGCTGTCCAACAGCCCCGAATCCGTTCCTGCGCGGCAGACCGTAATAAGCACCGCCCAAGCTGCGGTGAACCGCTTTCAGGCGATAGACCAGCGTTTGACCGACATTGCCAACGGTCTTACCGGGCAAATCGCCAGCAGCGTCCAGTCCGTCAATACCTATGCGACCCAGATTGCCACACTGAACGGCAACATCAAGCGCGCGATTGCCGCAGCTCAGGGGCAGCCGCCCAACGACTTGCTGGATCAGCGCGATCAACTTGTCAACCTGTTGAATAAAGACATTAAAGTAACTGTTCAGCAACAAACTGACGGCGCGATGAACGTGTTTGTCGGCAATGGTCAGGCGCTGGTGATTGATGAACAGGCGATGGCCTTGCAGGTAGTGCAATCGTCCAGCGACCCTGGCAAGGTGGACATTGCCTATCTGAGTAACGGCAAAACCATTCCCTTGCAGCAAAGCAGCCTGCAGGGCGGTAATCTGGGCGCTTTTCTTGCTTTTCGCGACCAGAACCTGGAGCCGGCGCGTAACGCGCTGGGCCGCGTGGCCTTGGGGCTGGCGACCAGCCTCAACCAGCAGAATCAATTGGGGCAAGACTTGTATGGTGCGCCAGGCGTGAGTCTGCTGGTGGCCGCCGCGCCGCGCGTGGACAAGGGCGCGAACAATACCGGGACGGCTACGCTGTCCGCCAGTATTGCCAGCGTTGCTGCGCTGACCGCCAGCGACTATCAGCTCAAATTCGATGGCACCAACTACTCGGTAACCCGTTTGTCGGACAATACGGTGACCAACCTCGGCGCGACCTTGCTGCCTGCACCCACGGTGGATGGCTTTACCGTTAATCTGGATGCGGGCGCGATGGCGGCAGGCGATAGTTTTTCGATCCGCCCCACCGCCAATGCGGCACGCGATATTGCCTTGTTGAGCAATGACCCTGCCAGGCTGGCGACTGCCGCGCCCATCCGTAGCAGTGCGGCGCTGACCAATCTGGGTACGGCAAAAATCACGGCGGGTACGGTGAATGCGCCGCCGCCAGTCAACGCGAATTTACAAGCACCGCTGAACATTACTTTTACCAGCCCGACGACTTTTGTCGTGACGGGTGCCGTACCCGCCGTGGGCATACAGACTTATACGCCGGGGCAGGCCATCAGTTTCAACGGCTGGACGGCGAAAATCAGCGGAACCCCGGTTGCCAATGATGTATTTAACGTGACTTCCAACACCAATGCGACAGGCGATAACCGCAATGTCTTGCTGATGGCCGGGCTGCAAAACCAGAACTTGCTGGCCAATGGCACGACCAGTTTTCAGGGCGCATACAGCCAGTTGGTGGGTGCGATTGGTGCAAAAACCAATGAATTGATGGTGACCAGCCAGGCACAGGATGCCATGGTGACTCAGACGGTCGCCATGCAGCAGGGGGTTTCCGGGGTAAATCTGGACGAAGAAGCCGCCAATCTGTTGCGTTACCAGAAGGCCTATCAAGCGTCGGCCAAGGCGATGCAGATCGCCAATACCATGTTTGATGCGCTGTTGGCGTTAAAGTAAAACTCGCGCAGCGATTCGTTTGCTCTCTCGCCTTTCAGGAGAAGGTTGGGGGAGGGGGACGGGCGTGGCGGGTTTCAATATCAAGGGTGGCCTCATTATTGCCATACCCGTTAGGAAGGCAGGTGCGAGATGCGTATCAGTTCCAGCACGATTTTTGACAGCAATGTCGCGGCGATGGGGCAACAGCAAAGCCGTTTGATGCAGACCCAGCAACAGATTGCCAGCGGTAAACGGCTTTTGACAGCGGCGAGTGACCCGGTTGCCGCCACGCGCGCACTGGACATCGCGCAATCAGATGCCATCAATACCCAACAGGCGGCCAGTCGCAGTGCGGTGCGCCACACGGTATCGCTGGCCGAGAGTACCTTGCAGAGCGTTACCAGCTTGATTCAGGATGTCAGAACCGCTGCCGTGTATGCCGGAAACGGAACGCTCAATAGCAGCGACCGGGCCACGCTGGCAACCGATTTGAGCGGGAGGTTGCAGGAATTGGTGGGGCTGGCGAACAGCACGGATGGTGTCGGTAATTATTTGTTTTCCGGTTTTCAGTCTAAAACCCAGCCGTTCGTGGACACGCCCGCCGGCATGGGCTATTTCGGCGATGACGGACAACGGCTGGCGCAAGTGGCCGCGACGCGACAAATGGCGGCGAGCGATAGCGGGGCGGATGTGTTCATGCGCATCAAGAATGGCAACGGCACGTTTGTCACTCAGGCGACTGCCGGTAATACCGGCAGCGGGGTGGTCAGTGCAGGCGCGGTCGCCAATCCGGCGGCGTTGACGGGCAATAATTACAGCATCAGTTTCAGCGTGACTGCCGGAGTAAGCAGCTATAGCGTGACCAACACCACTACGGGGTTGCCAGTCACAGGCATGACCGCGCAACCCTATGTGAGCGGGCAGGCTATCGCTTTTGACGGGATGCGCCTGGATATTCAGGGCGCGCCTGCCAGCGGTGACAGTTTTGCCGTTACGCCCAGCAGCAACGAGAGTGTGTTCAAGACCATTTCCGATTTGATCACCACCCTGAATACGCCGGTGGCAGGCAGTAATTTGGCCAATGGGCTGAATCGCGGCATCAATAATCTGGACAACGCGTTGGGTAATGTGCTGACGGTACGCGCCACGCTGGGTCTGCGTCTGAATGAAATAGATACCCTTCAGACAACGGGCGAAGACATGGGCTTGCAGTTGAAACAGACTTTGTCTCAGTTGCAGGATGTGGATTACAACAAGGCCATCAGCGATCTGACGCAGCAGCAAGTGACTTTGCAGGCCGCACAAAAATCTTTCGCCCAGGTTGCAAATTTGTCCTTGTTTACCTACCTTTAAAATCAGGTCGGACGGGACGGTGAGCGTTACGCTGCCTGCCGGGCAGTCATACTCCCGCCCGTTGCACTTCATTGGTGACTGCAATGCTGCGCAAGCACAGCGTCAAATTGCCATTTTTGGGTTAAACTGCCCGGCAATTTTTGGGCTT
>JAVHSF010000304.1:0-3015 GCA_036172035.1 Gallionella sp.
GTGCGCGGGGTGTGGCAGGGGAATTATTGGATTTAGATGGTTCTGAGTGGGAGGCTGTAAATCGGCCAAACGGTCATTGATGATTTGAGGTTGTTACTTCCGCTGTGCCGTTAACAGTCGGTCGCGCTAAAACAGGAAACGACCGATAATGTCCGCCAATATAGTTATCCAAAGTGGAATATGCACAGCTGTTGCTCATCAACTAATAACAATAATGACCATCCGACAAAGTACCGCTGTCCAGCCAATGGGCTGAAGTATGTGGAAGTGTCGGTGCGAACTATCGCTCATCACGTTAAACAATCATGGACTTGGGTGCCGACTGCAAAGCACTATTATTTCTGCGACGATCCAGAGTGTAATGTCGTCTATTTTGGTGATGACGACTCCGTCATACTCAAGTCTCAGTTGCGGAGACATGTTGGAGTGAAGGAGAAAATAGGCGACGAGTTATTGTGTTATTGCTTCGGTGTCAGTAAGGCTGATTTCCTGTGCAATCCGTCCACAAAAAATTACGTAATAGCGCAGACTAAGTCTGGTTCATGTTCATGCGAAACCAGCAATCCGTCTGGGCGCTGCTGCCTGAAGGATTTCTAACAAGATGATTTGCTGCAGCCAAGGGTCAAAGCTGACCTTCTGGCCGCACTTTTCGACTGGCAACACAAATCAAGTAGCCGATAACAATAGATTCACTGAGTAACTTAGTTGTGGGTAGACAAAACGCAAAAATTGTTGCCAGCTTCAATCTGAATGGTGGCGTGTTCTATCCCAAATTCTTTATGCAATTCGTCTGCTACATGATTTAGAAACCTATCTTCCTGTTGCCCATCTGGCATTACCAAGTGTGCGGTTAAAGCGATCTCTGACGTACTCATCGCCCACACATGCAAGTCGTGAACTTCAATCACTCCCAGATGCGCAGCCAAATAGCTTCGTACTGCATTCAAATCTATGGAATCAGGTACGCCGTCTAACGAGAGATGCAAAGACTGGCGTAGCAATCCCCATGTCCCCAATAAAATCACAACTGCAATCGCCAAGCTGATAGCAGGGTCTAGCCAAGTCCAACCTGTCAAAAGGAATACCGCACCTGCGATCACGACACCCAACGAGACCAACGCATCTGCTGTCATGTGCAGGAATGCACCGCGTAGATTGAGATCATCCTTATTGCCCGCCATGAACAACCAAGCAGTGATGCCATTGATCACTACGCCAATTCCAGCCACCCACATCACGATGCCACCCTGAATCGGGACGGGATGACTAAAGCGGGCAATGGCTTCCCATGCGATGCCACCGATAGCGACCAACAGGATCAGCGCGTTGAACAATGCCGCCAGAATCGTGGCTCGCCCTAAACCATAGGTGTGCTTCTGATTGGGACGTAACCTGCCCAGATAATAACCACCCCATGCAATCAGCAGTCCCAGAACATCACTCAGGTTATGACCTGCATCGGAAAGCAGCGCGAGTGAATCCGCCTGCAAACCGTAAAAGACTTCCACCAAAACGAAAAAGACATTCAAGGTGATGCCGATGGCGAAGGCGCGACCATAGTTCGCGCTGTGGTGATGGTGGTGTCCGCTCATAGATGATTCACTTTGAAAATAGTTGCCACCAGCGGCGGCGATTGTTGGGAACGGGTGCGTGCAATTCGATGGGCTGTGGTGGCGTCACGCTGAGTATCCAGCCTGGCTGCGAGGCGGTGGTGCTGCATGATGAGCCGATATGGCTGGGGTCATACACCTTAATCAGCGTGGGCGATTCGGCATCGTCGGCATACACGATGCCGCAATAGGTCTCGGCATGTTCCTGATGCAGCAAGGTGTCTAACGCATCAATACGCTGTGCCAGCTTCTCACCTTGCAGCGGCTGTTGCGGCAACTCTTCGCCTAACTGATAGACATACCATTCGCCGATTTTCACGCGCGCCCACAGGGCATCCAATTGCGACCATTGCAACATGCCCTGAAAGCGGCCATTCAGGCGCGCTTGAAAATCTGCTTGAGAATCATTGAGTGAAGGGTTCATGGATCTTGATTTCTGAATTGTGTTACGCGGGCATCCCCAGCAACTTGCCCGTCAACTTGCGCGCCAGGGGGGAGACAAAGAAAATTACAGGTACACCGACCACGTAAGCCACGGCGAATGCCTTACCCCAATGTGCAAGAAAATCAGGCTCAAAGCCGATGTTCACCGCCGTGATGACGAAGGTCATCAGCGAGATCATCAGCAATCCCATGATCAGCGAAAAGGTGAGATGGAATTTTTTTTGCGGATGCATCACAACCACCCCGCGATCTTGTCGCGCGACGGCACGCCGCCCGCATGCACCACCTTACCGTCCACCACCACGCCGGGCGTGGACATCACGCCGTAGCCCATGATGGCCTGGATGTCTTCCACCTTCTCCAGCTCGATGGCGATGCCTTTTTCTTTCGCCATATCCTCGATGAGTTTCTGTGTGGTCTTACAGTTGGCACAACCCGTGCCCAGTACCTTGATGTTCTTCATTTCATCTCCTTTTCAAAATCAGCAGCAGGATTTACCGTCCGCCTTGGGCGTGCAGCACTTGCTCTTGTCATAGCCGAAGAAGCCCAATATCTTCACCAGCGGACAGAATCCGGTGAAGCCCATCTGGAACAGGTTGAAGCCGACGAACAGGGTCAGCCACAGCCAGCTCATGCTGGACAAATCCACCTGTCCTTGCCAGTGCGCCAGTCCCAGACTAGCCATTACCATAGCACCGGCAAAGATGCTCACGATACGATTCACTTCCATTTTAATTTCCTTTCATGTGCTGCGCTGTCTATTGCCGGACAGCGCGGTCGGCATTCAAAATTTTTGTTTCAGCCACACTTCGATCACTTCGGTGCGCGGCAAACCTTTGAAAATCACTTGCCCTTGATACAGTACAGCGGGCGTGTCCGCAGGGGCAATGCCTAGTGCGTCATAGTCCTTGCGAATGACCATCTCCAATCTCACGCCCGCTCCGCCTGCCGCGCAGGACAG
>JAVHSF010000305.1:0-2998 GCA_036172035.1 Gallionella sp.
CTTCTGGTGTAAAATTCGCGGCAAATTTTTGTCGGCATATCGCCTGTCAGCGAGTGCCTGCATTCATCACTGAGGATTCCATTCATGACCATTTCGCCTTCCGCCGCCGATAAGAAAGCCCGCACGCTGTCTGAGGCGATGCCGTATATCCAGCGTTTTTTCGACAAGACTATCGTGATTAAATATGGCGGTAACGCCATGACTGACCCCGCCTTGCAGGAGGGGTTCGCGCGCGATGTAGTGCTGCTGAAGCTGGTCGGTATGAATCCGGTGGTGGTGCATGGCGGCGGGCCGCAGATCAATGATTTGCTCAAGCGCGTTGGTAAAGAGGGACATTTCATCCAGGGGATGCGCGTCACCGATGACGAGACGATGGACGTGGTCGAAATGGTTCTGGGCAAGGTCAACAAGGATATTGTCAATCTAATCAACCGCTTCGGTGGCAAGGCGGTCGGCCTGACCGGGCAGGACGGGGCGTTCATCCGCGCCAAAAAGCTGTTGGTCGCAAGCGATACCGAGCCGGGCAAGATGCTGGACATCGGGCTGGTCGGCGACATCAGTTCGATTGACCCGTCCATCATTGCCTTCCTGGATTCGGGCGACTTCATCCCGGTTATCGCGCCGATCGGCGTAGGCCCGGACGGTGAAGCGCTGAATATCAACGCCGACGTGGTTTCCGGCAAACTGGCCGAAGTATTGAATGCCGAAAAGCTGGTGCTGCTGACCAATACGCCGGGCGTGCTGGACAAGAATGGTGAGTTGTTGACCGGACTGACCCCACTGCAAATTGATGTCTTGGTGGCGGACGGCACGCTGTCGGGCGGCATGTTGCCGAAAATCAGTTCCGCTCTGGATGCGGCACGCAGCGGCGTGCGTTCGGTGCATATCATAGACGGCAGGGTGGAACACGCGCTGTTGCTGGAAATCCTCACTGACGAAGGCGTGGGTACGCTGATCAAAAGCAAATAGTGATAGCCAAGCTGTGGATTTTTGATCTGGACAATACGCTGCACGACGCGAGTCCGCATATTTTTCCGCATATCAACCGCAGCATGACAGCTTATTTGCAGGAGCATCTGCAACTGGACGAGGGGGAAGCGAATGCGCTGCGCCAGCATTACTGGCGGCGTTACGGCGCGACACTTTCCGGGTTGATGCGCCATCACGGCACCGACCCCGCGCATTTTTTGTGGCATACCCACCAGTTTCCCAACCTGGACAAGATGGTGATTTGCACACCGCGCCTGCGCCATTTGTTGCGCGCGTTGCCGGGTAGAAAAGTGGTATTTTCCAATGCGCCCCAGCACTATGCGCGTGCGGTGTTGAAGTTATTGGGGATTGCCGATTTGTTCGACGAGGTCGTGGCGGTGGAACAGACCAATTACCGCCCCAAGCCCGATTATTACGGCTTCAGGCGGGTGATGCGGCGGCATCGCGTCAGCGCGGCACAATGCGTGATGGTGGAAGACAGTCTGGAAAACCTGCAAGCGGCGAAAAGACTGGGGATGCGCACGGTGTGGGTGAATGCGGGGACTAAAAAACCACCCTGCGTGGACGTAAAAATACGCGATGTGACGCAGTTGAACAGGGCGGCATTCGCGTTCAAGTGGTCGTTATAGGTCGAGCGAGCCTCGGCTGAAGGTGCGAATGTATTCGCACCCACATTTGTGTTTCTCGCCCCCTTGGGTTTATGGGAAGAAAAAATGATACTTATTTTAAGCAGCAACGTGAGTGAGAAACATCAGGAATACCAGCAGTTGCTGGCGCAGCTTGCTGCCATGCCGGGCATCCAGACGCGGGTGCATGTCGAGCGCGGCATCGGGCAGACCGTCACGGAGCTTTATCTGATCGGTGATACCCAATCCTTGAATATCATGGAGATGCAAAGCCTGCCTTGCGTGGAGAGGGTGGTGCGGGTTTCCGAGGAATATCGCATTCTGGGTCGCCACAAGGACGATCAGCGTCCCACGCATTTTGAGTATAACGGGGTGCGTTTTGGTCAGGATACGCTGAATGTGTTTGCCGGACTGTGCGCGGTGGATAACCGCGAACATGTTGAAATGATGCTCAAGGCGCTGCGCGACAACGGTCAGGTGTGTACCCGCATGGGTGCTTACAAGCCGCGCACCAGTCCCTATGCCTTTCAGGGACACGGCAAGGATTGCCTTTCGTATGTATTTGAATTGGCTGGAAAATATGGCATCCGTGTGATGGCGATGGAAATCACCCACGAATCGCATCTCGATGAAATCAGCGAGGCGCTGCATCAGGCCGGCAATCCGACCGGGGTGATGTTGCAGATTGGTACGCGCAACACGCAAAACTTTGAGTTGCTGAAAATCGTCGGTCGTCAGACTGCAATGCCGGTGCTGCTCAAGCGCGGTTTCGGCATCACGCTGGATGAATCGCTGAATGCGGCGGAATACCTGGCTTCGGAAGGTAACCGCAACGTGGTATTTTGCCTGCGCGGCATGAAAACCAACATGGGCGACCCGCACCGGAATTTCGTTGATTTTGCGCATGTGCCGGTGGTCAAGCGCCTGACGCGTATGCCGGTATGCATAGACCCGTCGCATTCTGTGGGGACGCGCGCCGCCTCTCCCGACGGCATCATGGACATGATGCACGTCACGGCGCAGGGCGTGCTGGCAGGCGCGAACATGGTGCTGGTAGACTTTCATCCCGTGCCGACCGAGGCGCTGGTGGACGGTCCGCAAGCCATGCTGATGAATGAGTTGCCGTATTTCCTGGAAGATGTGCAGATCGCTCGTGAGGCTTATCTCAAACGGGTTGAGTTGCGCCAGCGCCAGAAATAGCAAGCGTACGTCATCAGAACGGACGTATCTGTCGTATAAAAAGGTAAAACCCTGATAGAAAAGATAAATTGCTTAATAATTGTCTGCAATTTATTGACTGTTGTGGCATGGCGCAATATCATGCCACGCTGTAGGGTTTGTCTTGGTCAACATTATCATTGGGAGATTACATCATGGTAGAA
>JAVHSF010000306.1:0-13814 GCA_036172035.1 Gallionella sp.
CGGGAACCCAGTCAGATAAAAGCACTGGATACCGGCCTACGCCGGTATGACGAATAAATCAGCATATCCCTAAGCTGTGTCAAATAGCGACCAAAACATGACTGTTTGGTATGAATTGAAGTCCTCAAGAGTTAGCAGGAACCCCCACGGATACACGGCAATACGAAATAAAAAAGGCCAACGGATAACCGTTGACCTTTATATATTGGTGGAGGCGGGGGGAATTGAACCCCCGTCCGCAAGCACTCTACAGGCAGTTCTACATACTTAGCCTGACTGTTTGATTTAATCCCGGACACGCCAGTCGGCGGGCTGGTACGGGACTAGCCACCTTGGTTTTAGCTTCGTGCAAAGTGACCCTGCACGACACGATTCTGTGTAATTTACCTCACTCATCTTAGCCTTGCGGCCTTGAGCCACTCCACAGACAGCATGGTGTGAGGTTTAGCTGACTAAGCAGCTAAAGCGTAGTTTTCGTCGTTTGCGACTAGTTTTTTCCAGCTGATTTACGAGGTTGCGGGTCCTCGGTATGCCCTACTCTGCTTTGCAACCCACGTCGAAGCCAAGTCGCCCCCGGTTGGTTTTGTTGCTCTCGCTGCAAAACGCCAGCGATTGTAGCAGGTTCAGAGTGTCATCAGGTCAAGAAGTTCAATTGGGGTGTTGATAGTCGCGTGGGCATCCCAGCTTTGCAGGTCGGCATCGGCACTGATGTAGCCGTAGCCCGCGATAATACCGCGCATGTTGGCAGCATTGGCGGCTTGCATGTCGCGCAAGTCGTCGCCCAGATACAGGCAATGTTCGGGCGCTACGCCGATGATTTCGCAGGCTTTGAGCATGGGTTCGGGATGCGGTTTGGCGTGGGCGCAGCTGTCGCCGCTGATTAAACAGGCCGCGCGCTCCGCGTAGCCCAGGGCTTGCATCAGGGGCAGAGTGAAGCGGTGCGGTTTGTTGGTGATGATGCCCCAGGGTATGTCGCGCCGCTCCAATTCATCCAGCAGCTCGCTCATGCCGTCGAACAGTCGGGTGTGAACGCAGATATTGAGCTGGTAGTAGTCGAGCAGGATGTCGCGCAGTACGGGGTAATTCGGTGCGTCAGGCGTGACATTCATGCCGGTTTTAAGCAGGCCGGGAGAGCCGTGCGAGGCTTGCGGCCGCAATACTTTCAGCGGTAGTGGCGGCAGGTTGCAGCTTGCGCGCACATGGTTAAGCGCGTTGGCCAGGTCGTGCGCTGTGTCGGCGAAAGTGCCGTCCAGGTCGAACAGCACCGCTTTAGTGGTGGCCGGTTGATTGTGCATCAGCTTATTCAGCGTCTTTGCGGCAGGCGACCATGTAGTTCACATCGGTATCCCTGCCCAGTGAGTAGATTTTGCTGAGCGGGTTGTAGCTCATGCCGGTCAGGTCGGTCAGGGTTAGCCCGGCATTACGGCAGGATTGGGCGAGTTCGGAAGGCTTTATAAATTTTGCGTAGTCGTGCGTGCCGCGCGGCAGCATGTTCAGCACATATTCCGCGCCGAGTATCGCGAACAGATAGGATTTCGGGTTGCGGTTGAGTGTGGAGAAAAACACCCAGCCACCCGGTTTGACCAGTTTGGTACAGGCAGCAATCACACTGGCCGGATCGGGTACATGTTCGAGCATTTCCATGCAGGTGACGATGTCGAACTGGCCGGGTTGCTCGGCGGCCAGGTCTTCCACGGCAATTTTGCGGTAGGCGACTTGTTTGCCGCTCTCCAGCAAATGTAGTCTGGCGACTTGCAGGGCTTTGTCGGAAAGGTCTATGCCAGTGACGTTTGCCTGCAACCCAGCCATGCTTTCGGAAAGTATGCCGCCACCGCAACCCACATCCAGTATGGTCTTGCCAGCCAGTCCGGCCAGACGGTCAATGTAGTTGAGGCGCAAGGGATTGATTTCGTGCAGCGGTTTGAATTCACTTTGCGGATCCCACCATTTGTGGGCAAGTTGCGAGAATTTTTCGATTTCGATGGGGTCGGCGTTGCTCATGGCGGGCGTGGGATTTGATGGATAGGGTGCGACTGTAGCAAAACTTG
Organism: Gallionella sp.; assembly: GCA_036172035.1. Lineage (GTDB taxonomy): Bacteria > Pseudomonadota > Gammaproteobacteria > Burkholderiales > Gallionellaceae > Gallionella. Next base: position 2,049 of record JAVHSF010000306.1, read on the forward strand.
CTGGCAGCGCCAACCGTTAGCGTGCAGATTCGATCGTGTGATACGTGATGCGGTGCTTAGCTGGGTTGAAATTGTCAGGCTGTGGTAAACTTGCGCGCTGTTTTTTAAGCTAACTACACATACATAATTTACATGGAACAATTCGCTAAAGAAACTCTGCCGGTCAGCCTTGAAGAAGAAATGCGCAAGTCCTATCTGGATTATGCGATGAGCGTAATTATTGGTCGCGCCCTGCCTGATGTGCGTGACGGTCTGAAACCGGTACATCGCCGCGTGTTGTTTGCCATGCACGAGTTGTCAAACGACTGGAACCGCGCTTACAAGAAATCCGCGCGTATCGTCGGCGATGTCATCGGTAAATATCACCCGCACGGCGACACGGCGGTGTATGACACTATTGTTCGCATGGCGCAGCCGTTTTCGCTGCGCTACATGCTGGTGGATGGACAGGGTAACTTCGGTTCGGTGGACGGCGATAACGCTGCGGCGATGCGTTATACCGAAATTCGCATGGCGCGAATCGCGCACGAGTTGCTGGCCGATCTGGATAAGGAAACGGTGGATTTCGGGCCGAACTATGACGGGTCGGAGCATGAGCCGCTGGTGTTCCCGGCACGCTTCCCCAATCTGCTGGTGAATGGTTCTTCCGGTATCGCGGTAGGGATGGCAACCAACATCCCACCGCACAATATGGGTGAGGTGATTGATGCCTGCCTGGCGTTGTTGCAAAACCCAGACATGGATATTGAGGAATTGATCGAGATTGTTCCTGCGCCGGATTTCCCGACCGCCGGCTTCATTTACGGTCTGGCGGGGGTGAAAGAAGGGTATCGCACCGGGCGCGGTCGCGTCATCATGCGCGCGCGCTGCCACTTCGAGGACATCGGCAAGGGCGAGCGTCAGGCTATCATCATTGACGAGCTGCCGTATCAGGTGAACAAGGCGAATTTGCTGATCAAGATCGGGGCGATGGTGCGCGAGAAGCGCATCGAGGGTATTTCGGAGATTCGCGATGAATCCGACAAGTCGGGTATGCGGGCGGTAATCGAGCTCAAACGCGGCGAAAATGCCGAGGTGATGCTCAACCGCTTGTATAAAGAGACGCAGTTGCAGGACAGTTTTGGCATCAACATGGTCGCCATCATTGATGGTCAGCCCAGGTTGTTGAATATTAGAGAAATTATTGATGCTTTCTTGCGCCATCGCCGCGAGGTCGTCACCCGCCGTACCCTGTTTGAATTGCGTAAGGCGCGCGAGCGTGGTCATGTGCTGGAGGGCTTGGCGGTGGCCTTGTCCAATGTGGACGAGATTATCGCGCTGATCAAGGCCGCCCCCACACCTGCCGATGCCAAGGAAGGGTTGATGTCGCGTAACTGGCGTTCGGCGATGGTGGAAGAGATGCTCAGTCGCGTCAGCGAGGCGTCGCGTCCCGAAGGCCTGGAGGCGGAATTCGGCCTGGTGGGTTCGGGTGATGCGCGCAGCTACCGTCTTTCTGCTGTGCAGGCGCAGGCGATTCTGGATTTGCGCTTACAACGTCTGACGGGTCTGGAGCAGGACAAGATACTGGGTGAATACCGTGAGGTGATGGACAAGATCGCCGATCTTTTGGATATTCTGGCGAAGCCTGCGCGTGTCACCGCGATCATCAGCGAAGAACTGCTCGCCGTAAAGGCGCAGTTCGGCGACAAGCGCCGCAGCGAAATTATCACCAATGCCCAGGAAATGAGCATGGAAGACCTGATTCCGCCGGAAGATGTGGTGGTCACCCTTTCGCACAGCGGCTACATGAAGGCGCAGCGTCTGGACGAATATCAGGCGCAACGGCGCGGCGGACGCGGCAAGCAGGCCGCTTCGAACAAGGAAGACGATTTTGTTGATAATCTGTTCATCGCCAACACGCACAACTATATCTTGTGCTTCTCGAATCGCGGTCAGGTTTACTGGCTGAAGGTCTATGAAGTGCCGCAAGGCAGTCGCGCCGCGCGCGGCAAGCCTATCGTAAATCTGCTGGAGCTGGATGAGGGCGAGAAAATCAACGCGATCCTGCCGATCAGCGAGTTCGCCGAAGACCAGTTCGTGTTCTTCGCCACGGCTAACGGCACGGTGAAGAAGACCAGTTTGACCGATTTCTCCCGTCCGATGAAGCGCGGCATTATCGCCATCAACCTGGACGAAGACGATTACCTGATCGGTGTCGCGCTGACCGATGGCCGTCACGACGTGATGCTGTTCTCGAATGGCGGCAAGGCGGTGCGCTTCGACGAAAACGACGTGCGTCCGACCGGGCGCGCCTCGCGCGGCGTGCGCGGCATGAAGCTGGCCGACAAGCAGGCGGTCATCGCGCTGCTGGTGGCCGGAGACGAGCAGCAAAGCGTATTGACTGCGACCGAAAACGGTTACGGGAAACGTACGCCGATCACTGAATACACCCGCCACGGACGCGGCACGCAAGGCATGATCGCGATTCAGGCATCGGCGCGCAACGGCGCGATGGTCGCCGCCACGCTGGTGAACACGGAAGACGAAATCATGCTGATCGGCACGGATGGCGTGCTGATCCGCACCCGCGTCAGCGAAATTCGCGAAATGGGACGTACCACCCAGGGCGTGACACTGATGAATGTCGAGAAAGGCGAGAAGCTGGCAGGCTTGAGCCGCATCGCCGAATCGGAAGCTGAGTCAGGCGAAGCGGATGTCGGTGTGGAGGTTGATGGGGCGGCTGACGCAGAATAAAATTATGCTAATCGAAAAAACACAATTATTGGTGTTACTTGCGGATATGGAGTCAGATCGTATCGAACGAACGATTTCAACGTCTGATACCGATAAGTTCTCACAGGCAATTTGTGCTTTTTCGAATGATTTTCCTTGCCATCGTCGGCCCGGATATTTGTTGGTTGGTGTGAAGGATGATGGGAGTTTGTCCGGGTTGCCAGTAACGGACGACTTGTTACTGAAATTAGCGGCGATTCGTTCCGATGGAAATGTGTTGCCATCTCCAGCTATGAGTGTGCAGAGATTTTGCTTGCAAGGTGGCGATGTTGCAGTAGTTGAAGTGCTTCCCTCGGACATGCCGCCCGTGCGCTACAAAGGGCGTGTCTATATTCGGGTCGGGCCTCGCAAAGCCGTTGCAAATGAACAAGAAGAGCGAGTGCTGAGTGAAAAGCGCATTTCCTCAGCACGTACTTTTGATGCGCGTCCTTGTATAGAGGCAAAGCTGGAAGATTTGGCGTTAGGTCAATTTGATTCATATCGTCGTGAAGCTGTGGATGCTGAGACGATTGCTGCGAATCATCGTGATATTCAACAGCAGCTTGCTTCTTTAAGGATGTACGACTTTGAACGCGCTTGTCCAACTTTCGCAGGAATCTTGTTGTTTGGTAAAAATCCTAGGTTCTTTTTATTCGGGGCTTACCTTCAATATCTGAAATTACCTAGCACTGACTTGACGGATATGCCGGAAGATCAGGCTGAAATATCGGGGGATTTAAGCTCGGTGTTGCGCGAGGTGGAATTAAGAATCAAATCCATTGTGCAAACTTCCATGCGCCGTGTCAGTGGCTTGGAAGAACGCTTGTTACCGAATTATCCGGAGTGGGCTTTACGGGAATTGTTGATGAATGCAGTTATGCATCGCAATTATGAAAGTAATACCCCGGTTCGCTTTTATGTGTTCAGTGACCACATCGAAATTCAAAGTCCGGGTGGACTGTACGGCGAAGCCACGGCTAGTAATTTTCCGATGCAGAACAGTTACCGCAATCCGGTCATAGCCGAAGCCATGAAGTCACTTGGATTCGTTAATAAATTTGGCTATGGCGTTCAACGTGCGCAGGCCTTATTGAAAGAGAATGGCAACCCCCCGGCTGAATTTATTTTTGACGAACAGGTTGTGCTGGTCAAGATTTATCCGAGGTCAGAATGAAAACGATAGCCTTCTTCAATAATAAGGGCGGTGTAGGCAAGACATCCTTGGTTTATCACTTGGCATGGATGTTTGCGGATAAAGGCATCAAGATACTGGCGGTTGATCTTGATCCACAAGCTAACTTGACCTCCATGTTTTTAGGTGAGGAACGCTTGGAGCAGTTATGGCCGGATGATGAACATCCCAACACGATTTATGGCGCTATCAATCCAATACTGAGAGGGGTTGGGGATATTGCCAAGCCACATGTTGAACGGATTACAAATAATATCGGTTTGGTTGCGGGTGATCTAGGGTTGTCTAAATTTGAGGATTCGCTTTCTGAGAATTGGCCAAAGTGTCTGGATGGCAAGCCTGACGCATTTCGTGTAATTACTGCGTTTTATCGGATTATTTTGGCTGCTGCGGAAGATGCGACACTGGTATTGATAGATGTTGGGCCAAATTTGGGTGCGATAAATCGGTCAGCCTTGATCTCGGCCGAACAAGTTGTTATTCCGTTGGCACCGGACTTGTTTTCGCTGCAAGGACTGAAGAATCTAGGCCCATCTCTTAGAGAATGGCGGGCTGGGTGGACAAAACGTTTAGCTGAATTACCAAAAAATGAGAATATTAGTGTGCCTTCGGGTGGAATGCAGCCATCTGGTTACGTAGTCATGCAACATGGAATTCGTGATAGCCGACCTGTAAAAGCGTACCAACGCTGGCTGGATAAGATGCCAACCATTTACAGGCAATCTGTGTTGGGTGAAGCGACTGTGAAAAGCGTTCCCGCCCCTTTAGATGATCCCTATAATCTAGCCTTATTAAAGCATTATCGAAGTCTTATGCCGATGGCAATGGAGGCAAATAAGCCGATGTTTTTTCTTAGGTCTGCTGATGGTGCAATAGGCGCACATCAAGCGGCGGTTGTGAGTTGCTACGCTGATTTTGAGAGGCTGGCAGCGAAAATAGCGGCTAACGCAGGTATTGCATTTCCGAATATTAAATAAATGGGGGAGTAATTAAATGACTGTTTACAACTTTAGCGCGGGGCCGGCGGTATTGCCGAAGGAAGTATTGTTGCAGGCTCAGGCTGAGATGCTCGACTGGCATGGCAGTGGCATGTCGGTGATGGAGATGTCGCATCGCGGCAAGGAGTTTATTGGTATCGCGGAACAGGCTGAAGCCGATCTGCGCGAGTTGATGGGTATCCCGGCGAACTACAAGGTGCTGTTCCTGCAAGGCGGCGCGCACCTGCAATTTTCCATGATTCCGTTGAATCTGCTGCGCGGCAAGACATCCGCCGACTATCTGAACACCGGTGCCTGGTCTAAAAAAGCCATCGGCGAGGCGAAGAAGTTTTGCGAAGTGAACGTGGTGGCGAGTACCGCCGACAATAATTTCACCTCGGTGCCGGCTTTTTCGACCTGGAAATGCAACAAGGATGCGGCTTATTTGCATTACACGCCGAATGAAACCATAGGCGGCGTGGAATTTAACTGGATACCCGACGTGGGTGATGTGCCGCTGGTGGCGGATATGTCTTCCAACATCCTGTCGCGTGAAATAGACGTGAGCAAATTTGCCCTGATCTACGCGGGCGCGCAAAAGAATATCGGTCCTGCGGGCTTGACGCTGGTCATCGTGCGCGAGGATTTGTTAGGCGAAATCGTGGCCGGTACGCCGACCATGCTGGACTACAAGGTACATGCGGACAACGATTCGATGTACAACACGCCGCCGACTTACGCTATGTACATCGCGGGATTAGTGTTCCAGTGGCTGAAAAAGAACGGTGGCATCGCGGCGATGGAGGCGAACAATATCGCCAAGGCCAAATTGCTGTATGCGGCGATTGATGCCAGCAACGGCTTCTATACCTGCCCGGTTGCAATCTCTGATCGCTCGCGTATGAACGTGCCGTTTACCTTGAAGGATGCGGGGCTTGATGGCGCTTTTGTCAAACAGGCCGAAGCGGTTGGCCTGTTGCAGCTCAAGGGTCACCGTTCGGTGGGCGGGATGCGCGCTTCGATCTACAACGCCATGCCGCTGGCAGGGGTTGCGGCGCTGGTCGAGTTCATGCAGCAGTTTGCGAAGCAAAACTCGTAATTTATTTGTTAATAATCAAATAGATATAAAATTACATGACCCATCCTTACCGTATCCTCACTCTGAACAAAATTTCAGCCCAAGGGTTGAAGCGTTTTCCTGCGTCCGTCTACCAGGTCGGCAGCGACATTGCAGCGCCGGACGCGATTCTGGTGCGTTCGCAGGCCATGCACGACATGGACATTCCTGTCAGTGTGAAAGCGATTGCGCGCGCCGGAGCCGGGACAAACAACATTCCCGTGGCCAGGATGTCCGCGCGCGGCGTGCCGGTGTTCAATGCGGCAGGTGCCAACGCCAATGCAGTCAAGGAGTTGGTGGTTTCCGGGATGTTGCTGGCGGCGCGCAATATCGTGCCGGCGTTGCAGTTTGTTGCCGGTTTGCCGGGGGATGATGCGGCTCTGCCAAAACTGGTCGAGGACGGTAAGAAACAGTTCGCGGGCATCGAGTTGCGCGGACGCACGCTGGGGATTATCGGCCTGGGCGCGATCGGTCGCCTGGTCGCGGATACCGCGCTGGGCCTGGGGATGCGTGTCTACGGTTACGACCCCGAAATTACGGTCGAAGGGGCGTGGAGTTTGTCGTCTCAGGTGAAGAAGGCGCAAAGCATAGAAGAGTTGCTCAAGCATAGCGATTTTGTCACTTTGCATGTGCCGCTGCTGGATGCGACGCGCGGCTTGATTAACGGCGCGCGCGTACAGGCGATGAAGGCGGGCAGCGTGCTGTTGAATTTTTCACGCGATGCGATTGTGGATAGCGATGCGGTGCTGGCAGGTTTACAGGCAAAACATCTGCGCAGTTATGTCTGCGATTTTCCCGCCGCCAGGTTGCAGGGGCAGGCGCATGTGGTGACTTTGCCGCATCTGGGCGCTTCCACCGAAGAAGCGGAAGAAAATTGCGCGGTGATGGTGGTTGACCGGGTGCGCGACTATCTGGAACACGGCAATATCGGCAGCACAGTGAATTTTCCGACGCTGGTGATGCCGCGCGAATCGTCGTTTCGTTTGTCGGTCGCCAATGCCAACGTGCCAAATATGCTGGGGCAGATTTCCACTGCGCTGGCGGAAGCAGGCATCAATATCCGCACCATGATAAACAAGTCGCGGGCGGAGATGGCGTACACGCTGGTGGATACCGATACCGTCATTCCCGATGCAATCATTGCACAAATCGCCGCTATTCCGGGCGTATTGATGGTGCGCAATTTGCCCCTAAAAGAAGTCCCATGAGTGAGCAACTGAACCAGTTTCGCGAGCAAATCAATCGTCTGGATGATGAGTTGCTGAAACTCGTCAACCGGCGCGCCGCGCTTGCCCGGCAGATCGGTCATCTCAAGGAAGACGGTGTGGTGCTGCGCCCCGAGCGTGAGGCTCAGGTGGTGTGCCGCCTGCAAGCTGCCAACGCCGGGCCGTTGAGCAATGCTGCCGTGGCGGCCTTGTTCACCGAAGTGATGTCGCAATGCCGTGCGCTGGAAGCGCCGATGTCGGTCGCTTATCTGGGGCCTGAAGGCACGTTTACCGAAGCGGCTGCGCTGAAGCGTTTCGGTAGTGCGGTGCAAGGGCAATCGTGCGCCAGCATAGATGATGTGTTTCGTGCGGTGGAAAGTGGCGCGGTGCAATACGGTGTGGTGCCGGTGGAAAATTCCACCGAAGGCGCGATAGGTCGCACGCTGGATTTATTGATGCAAAGCGGGCTGCAAGTGTGCGGCGAAGTGATGCTGGCCATTCATCAATGCCTGTTGATCCGGAGTTGTGATTTGCAGGCGGTGCAGACGGTTTATTCCCATCCCCAGTCTCTGGGGCAATGCCAGGGCTGGCTGAATGTGAACCTGCCTCACGCGGCACGCATTCCCGTATCCAGCAACGCGGAAGCCGCGCGACTGGCCGCCGAGCATTCGCACAGTGCGGCGATTGCCGGGAAACAGGCGGCGGCGCATGTTGCTTTGCAGGTGTGCGCGGAAAATATTGAGGACGACGCTCGCAATACCACGCGTTTTCTGGTGTTGGGCAAGCAGCAGGTGGCGCCTTCCGGTCGTGACAAGACCTCGCTGGTGCTGTCTGCGGCGAATCTCCCTGGCGCAGTGCATGACTTGCTCGTGCCATTAGCCAAGCATGGTGTCAGCATGACCAAGTTCGAGTCGCGCCCGTCGCGCTCGGGGTTGTGGGAATATGTGTTTTATGTGGACATCGAAGGCCATCAGGCGGATGCAAAGGTCGCAGCGGCATTGGCCGAACTCAGGCAGGCTGCTGCATTCATGAAGATTTTAGGTTCGTATCCGGTTGCGGTGTAGGCGACTTCTCAGGGGTTTTATATGGCAATAAAGCAATTAGGTTGGGACGTTGATTTTCTTAAAAACAACCCGGCTTTTCAGAATGATAATTACGGTATTCCCGTCTATGCGCGTCATATCAACTATCCGATCATGATGGCGAGATACTGGTTCATCTACCACTTTTTGCGCGAGGAAGCGGCGCGCCACGGTGCGCTGGACGTTTGCGAAATCGGCGTGGATGTCGGGCAAATGCGCAGTTTCCTGAATGCCGCCATAGCGTTGGGTGCAGATAAGGTCGAACTGTCCAGCTGGGATGCAGTGGATGCGCGAATCCGTGAGGATATTCTCAGGCCGTTGGGCTACAAACAGTTCTATCAGGTTGATCTGGAAAGCCCGGAGTTTGCCTTGAACGACGACAAGCAGTATGACGTGATGATATTGCTGCATGTGCTGGAACATTTATTCAAGCCTGAAGCGTTGATTGCCAGGATCGTCCCGCACCTCAAACCGGGCGGCATTTTGATCGGCGGTTTTCCTTCTACGCCCGAGTGTTTCAAGCAGTCCCGCGAGGACAAGATACGCAAGACGGCGGGCAAGTTTGGCCATGTCAGCGTGTTTTCGCCCAAGCGCGTGCGCGAGATGGCGGCGGCCAACGGGCTGGAAGTGGAATTTCTGACGGGTGCTTTCTTCATGCGCAAACAGGGGTTTTTACTGGAAAACAGCAAGCTGTGGATGCGTTTCAACCTGTGGTTCGGCGCGCTGTTTCCAAGCTGGCCGGGCGAACTTTACTGGGTTTTGCGTAAACCGCTGTAATGGCGCGTAAGTCGGGTTAGGTCGTTGAACCGTAACCCGACGTGATTGATTTTTTTGATGATTGATATGAATTATTCCGAACTGGCACCAAGTTATATTCGCGCGATTGCGCCTTACCAGCCCGGCAAACCGATCTCTGAACTGGAGCGCGAGTTAGGGCTAACCGACATCGTCAAGCTGGCCTCGAACGAAAATCCGCTGGGTGCGAGTCCGCTGGCGCTGGCCGCCGCGCACGCCGCGCTGGATGAAATCAGCCTGTATCCGGACGGCAACGGTTTCGCGCTGAAAGATGCGCTGGCGCGGCGTTACGGCGTGGCACTCGATCAGGTGGTGTTGGGCAACGGCTCGAATGATGTGCTGGAGTTGGCAGCGCACGCGTTTCTGACGGTGGGCGACCGTGCGGTGTATTCCGATCACGCGTTTGCCGTGTATCCGCTGGCGACGCAGGCGGTGGGGGCGACGGGGATCAGCGTGAGGGCGGTGGATTTTGGTCATGATCTGACGGCGATGCGTGAAGCGGCGGTGGAACAGAACGCCAAACTGATTTTTATCGCCAATCCCAACAATCCGACCGGCACGTTCCTGTCAGGTGAGGCGCTGCATGGATTCTTGAGTCAGTTGCCCAAGTCTATCCTGGTGGTGCTGGACGAAGCCTATAACGAATATCTGCCCGTAGCCTGCCGTTACGACAGCGTGAGCTGGTTGGCAGAATTTCCTAATTTGCTGGTCTCTCGAACTTTTTCCAAGGCTTATGGATTGGCGAGTTTGCGCGTCGGATATGCCTTGGGAGACCCGCAAGTGATAGATATGCTCAACCGCGTGCGCCAGCCGTTCAACGTCAACAGCGTGGCGCAGGCGGCGGCGGTCGCCGCGTTGCAAGATGCCGAATTCGTGCAGCGCACTTTTGCGCTGAACCTGCAAGGCATGGCGCAACTGACTGAAGGCTTGCAGGCTTTGGGGTTGCAGTACATCCCGTCGTTCGGCAATTTCGTCAGTTTTCACATCAAGGAAGCGAACCGAGTTTATCGTCGCTTACTGGAATTGGGTGTGATCGTTCGCCCGATTGGCAATTACGCCATGCCGGACTATTTGCGCGTGAGCATCGGTCTGGAATCACAGAATCAGAAATTTTTGTCTGCAATGAAGCAGATACTTGGAGAAACGGCATGATCATAGTAATGGGTAGGGATGTCACTGACGAACAAATCGGCACGGTGGTAAAAAGGCTGGAAACAGCCGGGCTGAAGGCAAATATCTCGCGCGGCATCGAACGCACCGTGATCGGTGCCATTGGTGATGAGCGCGGGTTGTCCGAAGAAATGTTCACACCCTTGCCGGGTGTGGAAACCGCGATGCACATCGCCAAACAATACAAGATCGTGTCGCGCGAATCGCACAAGGAAAATACCGTCATAGACATCGGCGGCATCAAGCTGGGCGGCAACCAGATTCAGATTATCGCCGGTCCCTGTTCGGTGGAAACCCAGGAACAAATGGATTTATCCGCCAAATATGTGGCTGAAGCCGGTTGCCGTTTGATGCGCGGTGGCGCGTTCAAACCGCGCACCAGCCCTTACGCGTTTCAGGGCAAGGGGGTGGAAGGCCTGAAGATGTTCCGGCAAGCGGCTGATCAATACAAGTTGCCCATCGTCACCGAGTTGATGGACGTGCGCCAGATTGATGCGTTCATGGAATACGACGTGGACGTTATCCAGATTGGCACGCGCAACATGCAAAACTTTGATTTGCTTAAAGAAGTCGGGCGCATCAACAAGCCGGTGATCCTCAAGCGCGGCATGTCGGCAACGATTTCCGAATGGCTGATGTCGGCGGAATATATCGCGGCGGGCGGCAATCACAACATCATCTTTTGCGAGCGCGGCATCCGTACCTTTGAGACGGCCTACCGCAACGTGCTGGATGTGACCGCGATCCCCGTGCTGAAAAAGGAAACCCATTTGCCGGTAATCGTTGATCCTTCCCACGCGGGTGGCAAGGCGTGGATGGTGGCGGCCTTGTCACAAGCCGCGATTGCAGCAGGCGCGGATGCGCTGCTGGTCGAGATGCATCCCAATCCATGCGAAGCCTGGTGCGATGCCGATCAGGCGCTGACACCGGATGAACTGAAAAAGCTGATGGTCACACTGGGCGCGATTGCCGGGGCGATCGGACGGACATTGTAATTGATTGGTGGTTACGGCCTTAGGCTGAAATTATCTGATAAATGAAAAGTTGTTTTTCGTGTTGATATACCATTTACCGAATGACAACTTATCGAGATTTACTATGCAAAAGATTTGACCACGAAATTGGGAGTGTTATTGGTGTTGGGCTGGATAGGCTCGAACGCTCAGTAAGTCAAAACGAAATTGATTTGGCGATGGAGTATTTCCATGCCAACAAATCGGAGCTTGTTAAGCTTCCGTTGAGTGGTCGGCGTGGACGCATAGCGGACTTATTTACAATGCCTGTGAATTACTATTCTTAAAATCCCTCAACTTAAAGAGAAAGGAGATAGCATGTGGTTTCGCCAAGCGTTTACATCACATTCATCTTCGTTTATTGCTCTTGCAATGATGCGCCAGCACAAAATAGAACAAGAAAAAGCCATAAAAAAATGGCTATGTCGCAGTTACGTGTTGAATTTGATTGAACCAGCCCATTA
>JAVHSF010000307.1:0-2957 GCA_036172035.1 Gallionella sp.
CCGAGTAGTTGCGCGATGCCTACCCCCAGCCAATTCATCAAGGGCGGACGTTGCAAATTGATGCCGTACATGGTCTCGATAAACCACTCACGACTGAATCCCATCTCCAGGGTGCTGATGGTATAAATGCCTTCCTCGCCTACGGTATAAAAGAACAGCGTGGGGATGAAACCGAGTGTGGCGAGTAGCAGCAGTAAGCGGGTACGTTGCATGAGGTTGCCTATTTTTGTGGGGGGTGTGTCCGCGTTCTGTCGGGAAAGACAAAGTAGCGGGTGAATAAATACATCGCGCCGGTATAGATCACGGCGGCGGCGAGCTGTGCTGCGAACGCGTTTATCCGGACTAAAGCCAGTTTCAAGGCCAGCAGGTTGAGACCGAAGCAAAGCAGGAAGGCGGCCAGGTAGCGGAAGCTTTCGCCGACAAAATGCCCGTTGCTGCGGAACACGAACTTTTTGGACACCACAAAGCCCAGCACGAAGCCGGCCAGATAGCCGCCGATATTGGCGGTGTAAGGCGAAAAATCCAGCGCCATCAACGCAAAAATCACCGCAAAACCCGCTAGGGTATTGAGCGCGCCGCTGCCCGCGTAGCGCGTCAACAAGGCGGCTTCACTTCGCCATCTGGACATAATATTGCGCACCTAATGGCAAGTGTTTTAGCAGCGGTTCGAGAGGGCGCAGGAACGCCAGCGGGCGCGGGAAGAACAGCGTGTAGCCTTGTTGCGTGGCGCTGAAGCCGGCATTTTTTGCCAGACCCAGCGCGGTGTTCAGACTGAACATCTCGGCATCCGCGTCGAACGGGCAACGCTCGAATATCCAGCGTGTGGCGGGATTGTAGGGGTTGTGTTCAAACAAGAACATCTGGCCGTTGTGCGCCAGGGCTTGCTGGCACTGGCTTAGCGCGAGTTGGCGCTGTTCGGGCGGAATGTGGTGGAACACGTTGGCGGCGACGATGGCATCAAATTTTGTTTCACCGATTTCGCTCCAGTCGGAAAACAGTCTGGCGCGCGGCACACGCTGCGCCGCGATGGCGAGCGAAGCGGGCGAAACGTCATACCCCCACAGTTCCGCGTAGGGGAAATATTGTTCGAGATAGGGCAGGCTGCGTCCTGCGCCACAGCCGAAATCCAGTATTTTGCATGGATTTTTTTCACCCAAACGTGCCGCCATCAGGGCGATTTTGTATTCGGCAAAATAGCCGTCCTCGTTCAGACCTTCAGGTATCGTCTCGCCCATCAGACGGTCATATGCCTCGGCGTATTGATCGAATTCGGGCTTATTCATTTTTTGCTGGTTTCCAGGTGGTGCTGCCCACCACGAACTGCGGCTTGTGGTTGATTTTCAGATAAGTGCGCCCCAGGTATTCGCCCATCATGCCGAGGCACAGCGTCTGTATGCCGCCGATGAACAACACGGTCGCAATCAGCGAGGTCCATCCGGCAGGCAGCTCGGGGTGCAGCCACTTCTCGACGATGACGTAGAGCATCATTAACAAGCTGAGTCCGGCCAGCGCGAATCCGGCGAAGGAAGCCAGGCGCAGCGGCAGCACCGAAAAGCTGGTGGCCATTTTTAGCCACAGGCCGATGGAGCGTGCGAGGTTGTAATTGCCCTCGCCTTCGTGGCGCGCGCCATGCTCGATGTCTATTGTCGTGATGGAGCGGGTCACATCCAGTATCAGCCCGTCAACATAAGCGTAAGGACCGTCGTAACGGATCACTTCGTCAACGATTTCGCGGCGCAAGCCCTTGAATGAAGAAAGATAAAGCCCTTTCGGCTTACCCAGCAGATGCGTGGCCACCCAGTCATTGAACTGACTGCCGAGCTTCTTCCAGGCCGCGTGCTGGCGATTCAGATAATGGGTGTAACAAACGTCATAGCCTTCCTTCAGGGCGCGCAGGATGTCGCCGATGGCATGGGGCGGATGTTGCAAGTCATCATCCATCAGCACCACAAACTCGCCGCTGACGTGGTTGAGTCCCGCCATGATGGCGTTGTGCTGGCCGAAATTACGGCGCAGCGAAATGCCCTTGACGAAAGGATGCGCGGCGGCAAGGTTGCGTATCACCTGCCAACTGTTGTCCGGGCTGGCATCGCTGACCAGCAGCAGTTCAAAACAATCTGCCAGCCCTTCCTTGACCATCTCGGCGCGAATTTGTTCGACCAGTTCCGGAAGGATAGGCGCGCTGCGATAGACCGGTACGACGATGGACAAGGTGATGCCTGGGGCATCGGGCAACTTAGTCGGCTTTTGCATAATATTTTCCTATTACCCTGTCCAGATAATCGTCGCCGAAATGCACCCCCGCTTTGTCCAGCAAGGGCTGTATCGCGCTAGTGTCTATGGCATAGCCCGAGCCACGATGGACGCTGTCAAGGATGGCGGGTTTGCCGACGCGGCGCGCCATGGCGGCGACGATGTCGGGCATGGGGTAGCTGACCGGGTTGGCGATGTTGACAATGCGGTTGCGCGCGGTCTTGTCCTCGATCAACAACCGGGCGATGGCGGCGACATCAGCTACGTCAATAATGTTGCGTGTCGCCTCCACCCAAAGCTGGCAAGCCTCGCTGCGCGCGATATGCGCATACAGGTAATTCAGCAGGGTGTGCGGGTTGGGCGTAAGGCCGGCGACTTGTGGCAGGCGGAAAATCAGGTGGCGTGGATGGGCGGACACCAGACGCTCCATCGCCAGTTTGTGCCGCACATAATCGGTATCTTGCGCCGCCGGGTCGGCAACGCTGCATGTGCCAAAATATACAAAACAATCAACAGCTTGCATATTACCCAACGCGGCGGTCAGGCGTTCGCGTTCGCGCGCGAATTCGTGCGGGTCGCGGCAGGCCGAATTGGAAACACCCGCCGCGTAGAGGCACACCGTGTCGCTGTGCGCGTAGGTGGCTTTGAAGGCGTGTGCGATTAAACCTGAGCCGATTATCATGATGAAGGGTTAGTGTGTGTTA
>JAVHSF010000308.1:0-13601 GCA_036172035.1 Gallionella sp.
TCTTATAATTAAAAAGGTTGTAATATTTTCAACAACTAATTGCGACAGAGCCTTTTGTTTCGTGCTACCCGCAATGCTTTTTTGCCGGTTAAGGGTGAACGGTCGAAAATGATGGAAGTGAATTGCCCTGTATTCATCCGCTTGTTTGGCACTTTGTTGGTTCGCTTTGACGGTTACACTTAAATCCGCGTTTTTTAACTTTGGCGGTATCAGGACGACACGATGGCTGCATCCCCAAAAATCCGTTTGGTTCGTAACGATAGCGAAGCATCCATTGCTGAATTTAGAGCAATACAGGAAGCGCGCGCCCAGCTTGAAGCAGAGACTCAGGCCGAGTTCTCGGCACAGGCGCGCGCGCGTGCCGAAGCTCATGCGCGTTCCATTGCGCAGACGGAGGCGCGTGCCGAGCCTGACCTGACCTCACCGCTTGATGCCAGGAACCGGGAAAAATCCAAACTCGCTGAAGCGCTGCAAGCTAAAACCGGGGTGGGGGAACGTGCCGCTTACGAGTTGCTCGATAAATTGTTGACAGAAATACGCCCACCGAATCAAAGCCAGGCGGATTGGGAGCGACCGGAAAAAGCAGCGTTTGACCCGCGTCTGGAAGCGGAAAAAATAGTTGCTGCCGGGCAGGAAGCCAGCGCCAAATCAGAAATTGAGCTACAGACACTCATCGCCCAGCAGCGCCAGAAAGAACAGGCTATCCAGCAGCGAGCCGAGGCCGAAATCCAGGCTATCCGCATCTCCCTGGAGGAACTCAATGCGCGAACCGCAAAGATCGTCGCGGAACGTGTTGACGCAGATCAAGTGCAACGCAACCAGGCCGCTGAGAAGCTGAAAATTGAGACACGGCTACGCGATGCCGTTCTTTCGCGCATTGCCAGCGAGGCGGAGGAGCTGCGTTTAGCCAGGGGAAAGGTTGAGGTCGAGCTGTATCAGATGGCGCAGACCAGCAAGCGTATCGAGGCCGAAAAAGCGTCTGTACTCGCCGCAGAAAATCGCGGCAAACTCGAACAACAGGCCGCCAGCCTGTTACAGGAAAAAATACGTCAGGAGCAGGGAGTTGTCGTTTTGCTAAAAGCGAAAGTGGCTGCCGAACAACTTGCAGAAGCGGCCACACAGGACAAGCTCAAAGCCGAGTCACAGGCAATGGCAGAGGCTGAGGCGAGAGGAAAAACGGAACGCGATGCCGCGCAAGCGGCACAGCAGAGGATTGCCGCAGAGCAGGCAGCGGCAGCGCAGGCAAGGCAGCGTCAACAGGCAGAAGAACACGCCCGAGCCGCAGCGGAGACACGCAAGGCCAACGAGTATCAGGCTTGTCTGGCGGCGCAACGGCGCGCTGAAGCGGAAGCGCTCGCGGCCAATGAAGCGGCGCGCAAATCGGCAGCCGAACAGCGTGCCGCACAGCAACTTGAATTGCAGTTGCAGGCCGAAACGCAGGCAATTTCCGATTTGAACAAGCGTGTCGCAGCGGCGCAACAGGCGCAACGCGCAGCCGAAGAAAAAATCAGCCTGGAACAACAACTGAGGCAAGTCGAGAGCCAGCGGACGCAAGCCGATCAACTTGCAGCACAAGCCTTGCGCGAACAGTATCAAGCGCAAAATGCGCAACTGCAAAGCGCACAAACCAGCGCGGCAGCCTCGAAAGCGCTTGCTTGGGCGATAGCGCAAAGTCTGGCAGCCGAAGAAGCCGAGACTAACGCTGCGCAGGCAAACATTCAGACGTTCAACCGCCTGGTTCAGGAATCCCGTCGGCGAGCCGAACTTGAAGAACAGGCTCGCGACTGTTCAAATGCGCAACGACTGGCCGAATCGCGCGCCATTGCCGAAATTGAAGCGCGCATGGCGGCAGAATTGCAGGCGATCGAATCCGACAACCAACGCATGGAAATGGAAGTGCGCGCGCGAGAAATTGCGGCAACGACGCGGCAGCTCAATGAACGTGCGGTGCAGGATGCGCTCGAAAAAGAACGGGCGGCGGTGCGTGCCTTGAACCTCGCCAAATTGCGCGCAGATGCCGAAAACCAGGCTCTCAGGCAACAGGAAAATTTTATTCATGCAGAAGCGCTTGAGACCGTCGCCTTGCGCAAACAAACAAATGAAGCAAAGCAGGCTCATGAGCAGGCCATGCAACGGGCGGAGAATATGGCAAGACTGCATCTTAACGAGGTAGCCAGAGCCACCCAACTGGAACTGGAACGGGTCCATGCCGAGGCGCTGGCCACGGTCGCCGCACGCAAGAAAGCTGAAATAGCCGAGGCGGCGCTACATGCGGCGGAAGCGCGGCATCGGCTGGAAATACAGTTGGCGAAACAAGTCCAATATCGTTTGGACTGTGAGCAAACCTCGCTGGCAGAACTGCAACAGCGTGCGGCGCTCATGGCCGGATCCGCCCCGGTCATGCACGGCAAACAACCTTAAAGGATCAAATTTTTTCCAGCAATTCGTTAAGGAATAAACTGGTTTCGGCTGGTTTGGCGAGCATGGCACCGCTGATCCAGAACACATCTTCGGCGCGGCTGCCCATGGTGTTGATTTTGGCTCTATGCATATGGATGTGGTGCTGGTCCAGAATATGCGCGAAGCGCGCCAGCAGCCCCGGCCTGTCGCCTGCAATGAGCGTCAGCACATATATGCCGTGGCGGTCTGTCACGATATTGATTTTGGTGTTGAGCGGAAAGTGTTTGAGCTGGCGGCTCATGCGTCCGCCAGAGACCGGTTTGATCGGTTGAGCCAGCCTGATTTTTTCCGCGAGTTCAAATTCGATGTAATTCATCAAGTCGCGGTAGTCCATGTCGCTACGGGTGACTTCCATGACCTGAAAACTGTTCAGGGCGTAGCCGTGTTGGGTGGTGTGTATCTTGGCCTCGACGATGGTAAAGCCCACGTGCGCGAAGAAGTCGCAGGTGCGGACGAATAACCCGCGTTGATCACGGCAATAAACCAGCACTTGCAAACCCGAACCTGCACGGCTTAAACGCGCCTTGACGACTGGCGCGGTGTCATTGACCCGGAAATACAGCAATCGGCTATGCCAGGCAATTTCCTGCGCCTCGTGATCCATAAAGTAGCTGTCATCGAGCTGCGCCCAGAACATCTGGTAAGAAGTGGGCGAGATGGCGTACAGATTGAGCGTGGCGGCCGCCTGTTCGCGTATCTCGGCCAGATGGTTGCCCGTCGCGCCTTCCTTCATGAAACGGCGTGTGAGGCGGAACAGATCCTCCATCAGCTTGCCTTTCCAGGCGTTCCATACTTTGGGGCTGGTGCCTTGCACATCAGCCACCGTCAGCAGGTAAAGCGCAACCAGATAGCGGTCACTCCTGATACCTTCGGCGAAATCGGCGATCACCTGCGGATCGGCCAGATCCCGCTTTTGTGCGGTACTGGAAAGGGTGAGGTGCCGCCCCACCAGCCAGACGACCAGTTCGGTATCGTCATGGCCTATCTGGTGAAGGGTGCAGAACTTGCGCGCATCCTTCATCCCCAGCCTGGCGTGATCGCCACCGCGCCCTTTGGCTATGTCATGGAACAGCCCGGCGATATACAGCACTTCCGGTCTGGCAAATTCGCCCATCAGTTTGGAGCAAAAGGGCAGTTCGTGTGCATGTTTTGCCAGCGCGAAGCGGCGCAGGTTGCGCACCACCATCAAGATGTGCTCATCCACCGTGTAAACGTGGAACAAATCGTGCTGCATTTGTCCGACGATGCGCCCGAAAGCGGGGAGGTAACTGCCCAGAATGCCGAATTGGTTCATGCGGCGTAGCGCGTGGATGACACCGCGCGGCTGGCGCAGAATTTCCATGAAGCGCGCCCTGTTTTGCGGGTCGCGTCTGAAGGCGGCATCAATCTTCAGCCTCGCGCGCCACAAGGCGCGCAGGGTATTCGCGCTGAGATCGGTCAGTTCGGCGCGTTGTTGCATGATTAAAAATAGCTCGAATATCGCTTCCGGGCTGTGTTCGAAGAGGTGTTCGTCGCGTATTTCCAGGCGCGTGCCAACCATGCGGAATCGCTCGTTCAGCGCGTGTTGCGGGAGAGTGTCGCGGAACAGGTAGTCATGCAGATGTTGTAACAAAATCGTGTTGAACAGGCGCACCGCACGTCGGGTGCGGTAGTAGCGTTGCATCAAATGTTCGCTGGCGCGGCGGTTGGCCGAGTCGGTAATACCCAGTTGCTCGGCGAGCGTGGTCTGAAAGTCGAAGAGCAAACGGTCTTCGCGGCGACGGGCGAGGTAATGCAGCCGGGTGCGCAAGGTCTGCAACAGTGCGTCATGGCACGCGATCTGGTGTGCCTCGGACAAGGTAATCAAGCCCGCTCGGGCAAGCTCGCTCCAGCGCGTACCCAAACCTGCCGCGCGGCTGATCCAGGTGATGATTTGCAGGTCGCGCAAGCCGCCGGGGCTTTCTTTAAGGTTGGGTTCGAGGTTGAAATCTGCGTCATCAAAGCGCGCGTGGCGCTGCTCTTGCTCATCCAGTTTTGCAATAAAAAATTCTTTTACAACAAGATGTTGCCGTATAGACTTGCGTAACTGCTCGAATAGGTCGGGGTGGCCGCACAGCAGGCGCGCTTCCAGTAAATTGGTTTGTACCGTGATGTCGGCGGATTCGCTGATGCATTCCGCGACGGTGCGGATGCTGTGTCCAACTTCCAGCCCGATGTCCCAAAGCAGCGCAACCAGTTCGCGCAACTTGTGCTGCAACGGGTCATCAGGCGCATCCTCCAGCAGGATGAGCAGGTCTATATCCGATTTGGGATAAAGTTCGCCACGCCCATAACCGCCGACTGCAACCAGCGCGGTGTGGGCGGGCAATGCCAGAAGTTGCCAGATATGGCGTAAATACCGGTCTATCAGTTTGCTGTGCGCACCGAGCAGGCGCGCAGCCTTGCCATGTTGCATAAAATCATGCTCAAGCTCGCGCCGGTCGTTGCGCAATGATGCGCGTAATGTGGCGATTTGCTGCTGAGCGATGTTATTGCCCGATTGCGTCATGCGCCGTTGACGACATCAAATGGCTGGGGGAGGGGGGCAGCCATCTGAAACAGTCAGCACCTCAAAGCCCGTTTCGGTGACCAGGATGGTGTGTTCATATTGTGCGGACAGGCTATGATCCTTAGTCACGACCGTCCAGCCATCGCCCAGTTGCTTGATGTCTTTTTTGCCCGCATTGATCATCGGTTCGATGGTGAACACCATGCCGGCTTCCAGCTTTAGTCCTGTTTTGGGGCGACCGTAATGTAGCACTTGCGGCTCTTCGTGGAATTTTTTGCCGATGCCGTGGCCGCAGAATTCGCGTACCACGCTGAAGCCCAGCGGTTCGACGAAGCTCTGGATGGCATGACCGACATCGCCCAGATACGCTCCCGCCTTGACCGCGCGGATGCCGCGCCACATGGATTGATAGGTGGTCTCGCACAGCCGTTTGGCCTGGATGGAGGGTTCTCCGACATAGAACATGCGGCTGCTGTCGCCGTGATAACCGTCCTTGATGACGGTGATGTCGAGATTGACGATGTCGCCGTTTTTCAGTGCCTTATCGCTCGGCACGCCGTGGCAAATCTGGTGGTTGATCGAGGTGCAGATGGATTTTGGGTAGGGTTTATGGCCGCCTGGCGCGTAATTGAGCGGCGCGGGGATGCCTTGCTGGACATTGACGATCAAATCGTGGCACAGCCTGTCCAGCTCGTTGGTGGTGACCCCGGCGACAACAAAAGGGGCTATATAATCAAGCACCTCGCTGGTCAGGCGACCGGCAACGCGCATTTTTTCAATTTCTTGAGGGCTTTTGATGGAAACGGACATGGCTTTTGGTTTATAAAGTGTGGCTGCATGAAAGGTTGGCGAGGATAGC
This sequence comes from Gallionella sp., assembly GCA_036172035.1. GTDB lineage: Bacteria > Pseudomonadota > Gammaproteobacteria > Burkholderiales > Gallionellaceae > Gallionella. The sequence goes on from JAVHSF010000308.1 coordinate 5,847, forward strand.
ATGATAGAAAGATTGCTGACAAATACAGTTGGGAACTAAACTCTGTTTGCGCCGGACTAAGCGAGGCAGCAGGCAAACATCATTCACCTTTGAGGAATTGAAAAATGAAATATATTGTACTGATCCCGGTATTACTGCTGGCGGCATGTGCCAACAACCCGCAGGGTGGTGCGGTGCTGGGTGCCGCAGTGGGCGGCGGAACCGGCGCTGCCGTCGGTCATAATGTGGGCGGCAGGGATGGCGCGATCCTCGGTGGCGTCATCGGTGCGGCGGCGGGTGCTGCGATTGGACACAGTCAAAGCGGTTCGGCACAACAGCCTCAGCAGCCCGCCCCGCAATACTCGCGTGGCCAACATGACGAACACGGCGAACATCGCAAACATCATGAGCATGACGATCATGAGCATGACGATCATGAACGTGATTAAGCTGTTCGTATAACTTTGCGCGGTGAAAAAAAGGCACGGAAACGTGCCTTTTTTGCAGGGTGTCGAATGGATTCATTGGTAGCGCAACGCCTCGATCGGGTCGAGGCGGGCGGCTTTTTGGGCGGGGTAGTAGCCGAAGAAAATACCTACCGTCGCCGCCACGCCGAAGGCGACCAGCACCGAGCTGCCCGAAATAATCACCAGTGTGCCGGTCATGACTTGTGTCAGCCACGCGCCGCCAATACCGAGCAGCAGGCCGATCAGACTGCCGACCACCGAAATGATGATGGCTTCCAGTAAAAATTGCAGCAGAATGTCGCGCTCCCTGGCACCGATGGCCATGCGGATGCCGATTTCGCGGGTGCGTTCGGTGACGGATACCAGCATGATGTTCATGATGCCGATGCCGCCGACTAGCAGCGATACCGAGGCAATCGCGCCCAGCAGCATGGACATCACGCGCGTGCTTTCGGCGGCTGAATCGGCGACGGCGGTGAGGTTGCGCAGATAAAAGTCGGCTTCCTGCCCCTCGCGCAGTCGGTGGCGCTGGCGCAGCAGTTCGGTCATGGATTTCTCGACCGCAGGCATGATGTCCTGAGTGGTGGTCTGCACCATCACCATGCGTACCGTACCCGGAAATTGCGTGCCGAACACGCTGCGCTGCGCGGTAGTCAGCGGGATGATGAGGGTGTCGTCCTGATCGCGCCCGTCCATGCCCTGACCCTTGAGACCCAGCACGCCGAGTACCGTGAACGGGCTTTGCCGGATGCGGAGGGTGCGGCCTAGTGGATTTTCGTCGCCGAACAGGTTTTGCGCGGTGGTCTGGCCGATCAGCGCGACCCGTGTGGCTGAACGCACGTCCGACTGGGTAAATGCCGCGCCGCTCACCACCTGCCAGGAACGCGCCTCCAGGTAAGCGGGGGTACTGCCGATGATGGCGGTGTTCCAGTTGTTGGGGCCAAAGACGACTTGCGCGCTGCCCGGATGGATAGGGGCGACGACCTGCACGCCGGGCAGTTCGGCTATCGCCTCCGCGTCGGCAACCGTCAGGGTCAGCGCCCCGCCGCTGCCGGAGCGCACACCGCTTGCCGAACTGCTGCCTGAGAGCAGGATGAACAGATTGCTGCCCATCGCGCTGATGGTTTGCTGGATGGAATATTGCGCGCCCTGGCCTATGGACATCATCAGTACCACCGCGCCGACCCCGATCACCATGCCCAGCATGGTCAAGATGGTGCGCATTTTGTTCGCGCCCATGGCGCGCCACGCTTCGCCCAGCATCGCCAGCGTCATGCCGTTTTCTCCCCTGTCATCCGGTCGCTGACGATGCCGCCATCCCGGAAATGTACCTGGCGCATGGCGTGTTGCGCAATGTCGGTTTCGTGGGTGACCAGCACGATGGTGATGCCCTCGCGGTTGAGTGCCTCGAACAAGGACATGATTTCCTCGCCGGTGTGGCTGTCCAGATTGCCGGTGGGTTCGTCGGCCAGCAGCAGGTGAGGGCGGTTGACCAGCGCACGGGCAATCGCCACCCGCTGTTGCTGGCCGCCGGAAATCTGGTTGGGTAGTGAGTCTGACTTGTCGGCAAGCCCCACTTTGGCCAGTAATTCCTGCGCGCGTTCAGATCGCTCCGCCTTCTCTATGCCGCAATAAATCAGCGGCAGGGCGACGTTATCGCGCAGCGTCATGCGCGGCAGCAGATTGAAGCCCTGAAACACGAAACCGATGGTGCGATTGCGCAGCAAGGCCAGTTCGTCGCGGTCAAGTTCGGCCACCTGGCGCCCCTCCAATTCGTAACGCCCGCTTGAGGGCGCATCCAGACAGCCGAGAATGTTCATAAAAGTGGATTTACCCGAACCCGACGGCCCCATGATGGCGACGAATTCGCCTTTGCCTATCGTCAGATTGACTTCCTTCAGCGCCAGAAACAGTCCGGCTGAAGTCGGATAGGACTTGCCCAGATTTTCGATGCGGATAACAGAATCTGACATGGAGTGGACTTGATTTCCGTTCATTACAGACTTCCTTCCTGTTCAGGGGAGGAGCGGGGTCTCATCAGAACATCCTCATGCGCGGTGCGCCGGGTGAGCCGGGTGCGCTGCTGGTTGCCTGGTTATCGCTTGTCACCACCTGGTCGCCGGTCTGGAGGTCGCCCGAAAGGATTTCGGTATTGCGGTTGTCGGTGATGCCGAGTTTGACGGTCACAGCGACAGGTTCGTCTTTTTTCAACACATACACCTTGCCGGAAAAACCGTCCGGGCGGGATTTTTTGGCTCCCTCCCGGGTTGAGTTTTGACGCGATGTATCGCTGCTATCTTTATGATTATCTTGTTTTTCCTGGTTGGCGGGCTTAAACCGCAACGCGGCATTGGGGACGAGCAAGGTATGGTTGCGTTCCGCTACCGCGATGCTCACATAGGCCGTCATGCCGGGCATCAAGAGCAGTTCCGGGTTGCTGACGTTGATGACGACATCATAGGTAATGACGTTTTGCTGGTTGGTCGGGTTCAGGCGTATCAGACGCACAGCACCTTGAAAACTCTTATCAGGAAAGGCATCCACGGTGAAGTGAACCGCTTGCCCGACGCGGATGCTGCCGATGTCGGCTTCGGCGAAATTCGCGTCAATCTGCATCCTGGCCAAATCCTGCGCAATCTTGAATAGCGTCGGGGTTTGCAGGCTGGCTGCCACGGTCTGACCGACATCCACCGAGCGATCCACCACCACGCCGGATACCGGCGAACGGATCACCGAGTAGGCCAGGTTGGCGCGGTCTTTTTCCACCGTCGCCCGCATCAAATTCAACTGGGCTTGCGCCGCTTTTTTGGCTTGCACCGCGCTGTCCAGCTCCAGTCGAGAGGCATATTCCTGGACATATAAACTCCTGGTGCGCGCCTCGTTGGCAGTCGCCAGTTCCAGTGAGGCCTGCGCGCTCTGCACGCTGGCCAGGCTTTGTTTTTGTTGCGCGGCGAGCAGCGCATCGTCCAATTTCAGCAGAATCTGGCCTTTTTCAACCTTGCTGTTGAAATCCACATACAGTTTTTTGACCGTACCGGAAACCTGCGTGCCGACATTCACCAGCGTCACCGGATTGATTGTGCCGTTGGCCGAAACCGTCTGGCTGAGGTCGCCCCGTTCCACGGTTTGCAGGCGGTATCGCTGCTCCGGCGGGACTTTGTTTAGCTGGCGGTAAGCCATATAACCCGTCGCAGCAAGGGCAATCAACAACAGGGCAAGCGGGAAGGGGCGTATTTTTTTCATGGTGTCGTGGGTTGGCGGTTATCTCTGTCCGGCTGGAGCGCTCCGGCATCTAAATTTCCCATCGCCTGAGCCAGGGTGGCGCGGCTGACGTTCCAGTTCAGTCCAGCCTGGATGCGTTGCTGGCGCGCGGCGGCCAGCGCGGTTTGCGCGTTCAGCACATCCAGCATGATGCCCGCTCCCGCCTGGTAGCGTCCGAGTGCGACGCGTTCGGATTGTGTTGCGCTATCCAGCAAATCCGCCGTGGTGCGCAGGGCTTCTGTGGCCGTGGTCAGATTTTGATAAGCGATCCAGACATCCAGCGCAACTTGCAGCCGTATCCGTTCCAGTTGTGCCTTGCGCGTCTCGATTTGCGCCTCGGCTACCCTTATCCGGTAGGTCGGCGCATAACCGGAAAATAGCGGTACGTTCAGGCTCACCCCCAGCGACGAGTCATGCGTATTGATGCCCGCGCTGTTGTTCCGGTTGGCGGCTGCGGTCAGTGCAATGGTCGGCTTATCCGCCGCGCGTGCCGCGTCCGCGTTGGCTTGTGCCGCCCGCAAGGTGGCTTGCGCCGCCTGCAAGTCAGGGCGGTGCTGCCGCGCCGTTTCGATGAGCGCGGCAATATTTTGTTCAAAGTCGTGCAGATTCCTGCTGTCGGAGACAGGATTCAAGCTGTCTTGATTGGCCGATAAACTCACCGGCTGATTGGCATCCAGTCCCAGCAGGTTGGACAGATTCCCTTGTGCAATTTTCATCGCACCCTGGGCGGAGAGGCTATTGAGCGTGGCTTGCGACCAGGCGGTTCGTGCAGTGAGTTTATCGGCGGGGGTGGCGCTGCCTGCCCGATAACGTGCCTCGGCCACCTTGAAACTTTGCTGCGCGGCCTGCTCTGAAATGGTTGCGGCCTCGAACGCTGCCTGCGTGGCGCGCGTCTGGTAGTAAGCCTGAATTGCCGACAGGAACAGCGTTTGCACCGTACTGTCCTGCGTGGCGTTCACCGCCGCCAGTGTTTGCTGGGCGCCTTCCAGATTGGCGGCGCGCGCGCCGAAGTCATACAGCAGATAAGAAAGGCTCAAGCCCAGGCTGCGCTGACGGTTGCCAGGCGAATTTTGCTTGCCTGCAACACTGGCGCTGAGATCAGGCAGATAGCTCGCTTGCGTTACGCCAAGCTGCGCCGCCTGCACCCGCGAATTCGCCCACGCTTCACGGGTTTGCGGGTTGTTGCACAGTGCGATACTCACCACGGCGAACAGGTCGAGCGCACGATCCGGCAAGGTGTCGGAGCAGGGAGCGCCGTTGTGTAAAGCGGGTTTGGCTGGCAGCATTGCTTGAGTCGAAAAAGGATCGGACGTTGCCGCAGCCAGGGCAATGCTGCTCCACGACAAGGCGAAAATTACCGCACACCAGCACGAACGGGCGATGGGTGAAGCGGGTTGTATCAAATGAGGTCGCATGACAGGGAAGCCAAATTTTGTCCTTGCATTGTAACGGTTGGAACTTCTGCGGTAAGGCTGCCATTATAATCAACTGTTTCGTTAAAAAATGCCGTCAATAGCCTGTGCGGCCTATTTTGATTCCAAACCCTATACGCTTTTTGTGTCGGCGAAAATATTACCCTGCCAATGGTTGAATACAGACGGGTGTAAGAATAGGGGTATCCGGCGCGACCATCCTGCAGTGCATCATTTTTCCGAACAGATCATGACTGATACAGACCAACACTTGCCCGCTCCGCTACAGAAAACCACCCATCGCCTGATATTGGCCGGGGGAGGACACGCGCAACTCAGTGTGCTCAAGGAGTTGGCGGGTAGCGCTGCGAAGGTTGATGCCGTGTTGATCACGCCCAGTCCCCAACAGATTTATTCCGGCATGTTGCCGGGATGGATGGCGGGGCATTACAGCCTGGCGGACTGCATGATTGATCTGCGTCCGCTGGCGGCAGCCGCCGGGGTGCGTTTGCTGCTCGCCCAAGTGGTCGGCATTGATGCCGGGCGGCGACGCGTCGAACTTTCCGACGGTACGCGCCTGGATTACGACATCCTGTCGCTGGATGTGGGTAGCGAGACCGATACTTCCTGGCTGGAGGCAGCGGGTACGCATTTGTTGCCTGTCAAACCGCTGGTTGAGTTCGTGAAAAATTGGCCGAATATTTTGCTTGCTGCATCGTACCAACCCGATTACCGGCTGGTGGTAGTGGGCGGGGGAGCCGCCGGGGTCGAACTGGCGTTTGCCGCGCGACAGGCTTTTGTCACGCGGCACTGCAAACACGCTTCGGTCGGGCTGGTTGTTTCCGGCAGCGGAATCTTGCCAGGACATGCGGCGGGCGTAAAAGCGCGAGCCCTGGCGATGTTGAAAAAACGCGGCATTGCACTGTATCAGGGGCAGGCTGTGGGTACGAAGCAGGGGGTTGCGCTTTCCAGCGGCCTATCCCTGCCAGCCGACTGCCTGCTCGCGGCGACAGGTGCGCGCCCCCCCGTCTGGCTGCGCAACACGACCCTCGCCTTAAATGAGAAGGGCTACATTCTGGTTGATGCGCAACATCGCAGCCTGTCTCATCCCGAAGTGTTTGCGGCGGGCGATGTTTGTGCGCGTGCCGATGTCGTGATGGCGCGTTCCGGCGTACATGCGGTATTTGCGGGCCCCGTACTCGCAAACAACCTGCTCGCCGACCTGACGGGGCTGCCCTTGCAGTCTTATCGTCCGCGCAGGAAATCGTTGTATCTGCTGGCGACCGGCCCGCAACACGCGATTGCTTCCTGGGGGCGATTCAGCGCGCAAGGCTGTTGGGTATGGCGCTGGAAGAACTGGATAGACCGGCGCTTCATGCGCAAATACACCCTCCAGCAAAGGGAAAAAGTGTGACCCGTTTTGTAAGGGAAACACTGATTTATTCGTCATTCCGGCGTAGGCCGGAATCCAGCGTCTTGATTAAAAAAGGTTTCCGCAAAAGCGGAAACGACAAGATCGAATAAATCAGTGTTTCCTAAGAATTTATTTGTCGCGGCATATCGTCAGCAACGCGCTCAAAATTGCGCTGGTGGTCGGCTGTCGGGTCTGGTGAACCAGGGCGAACAGATGCTGCAAGCTGGTACAATTTTGCGGCTGCATTGGTTATTGAATTATCTGGTGCCGTACTGCGTGGCAAGTTATAGCGCGGCGAAGCATGAGATCGAGTTAAGGGAAAGCAATGAATGCCAGTTTGAACCACCCGAAAAACCTTCAACGGGACGCAAATCCGCTGGCTGATACGGCATTTCTGGAAGATATGCGCAGGCAAATGATTCGTTTTGCCACGCTGCAACTGGGCGACAGTCATCAGGCCGAGGATGCGGTACAGGAAGCCTTGATTGGGGCTTTGAAAAATGCGGCATCCTTTGGCGGGCGCGCCGCACTCAAAACCTGGATATTCGCTATTTTGAAAAACAAGATCGCCGATGTCCTGCGCCAGAAACAGCATTCGGTGAATTTCAGCAGTTTGCTGCGCGAAGAAGATGAAGACGAAGATTTTTCAGGGTTGTTCGACCGCAAAGGATTCTGGCAAGCGGATGAGCGCCCCGTGGCATGGGGTAACCCCGAAGCCTCCTTGCGTGAAACAGATTTCTGGCGCGTGTTTGAGGCGTGCCTGGACAATTTGCCGCCCAAACAGGCACGCGTGTTCATGATGCGCGAATTCGTCGAACTGGATGCGGACGAAATTTGTGCCGCAATGGAGCTAACCACCAGTAATCTGCATGTGTTGCTGCATCGCGCCCGTTTACGGCTGCGCGAATGCATCGAAAATAAATGGTACTTGCAAGGAGAACGAAATGCTGAATTGCCATGATGCCACGCGTCTGATGTCGGAGTCGCAGGAGCGTAAATTAAAGTTCCGCGAAAAACTACCGTTACAACTGCATCTGATGATGTGTAGTGGCTGCTTTAATTTTAATGTGCAGATGGGCGCACTCAGAATGATGTCGCGTGAATACGCCAAGGGAAAAAACAGGCAAAAAAAGAAGCCGGAATTGTGACCATCAAGCCATTTGCCTGTTAAGGATATGCTGATTTATTCGTCATACCGGCGTAGGCCGGTATCCAGTGCCTT
>JAVHSF010000309.1:0-2940 GCA_036172035.1 Gallionella sp.
ATGAATATATTGAAAATATTATTTCAATAACACGTTGTTAACCGTACCTAGGAGTTAAACATCATGACCACCTTGCAATTTCTCGGTGCCACCGGAACGGTGACAGGATCGAAATACCTGATAGAACACGATTCGCGCCGCATTATGGTGGACTGCGGGTTGTTTCAGGGCTACAAACCGTTGCGGCTGCGGAACTGGGCGGCTTTTCCGTGCGATCCGGCTTCGATAGAGAGCGTAATTTTGACCCACGCACACATAGATCACAGCGGCTACTTGCCGTTGCTCGCCAAAAACGGTTTTTCCGGCAAGGTTTATTGCTCCGGGGCGACCCGCGACCTGTGCGAGATATTGCTGCCGGACAGTGGCCATTTGCAGGAGGAAGAAGCCGATTATGCAAACCGTCGCGGCTTTTCCAAGCATAGCCCGGCCTTGCCGCTTTATACCCAGGAGGATGCGGAGCGATGTTTGAACCTGTTTACTCCGGTTGAACTTGAACATGAAGTGCGTCTCGGTGATGGCATCTCCCTCCGTCTGATTCCGTCCGGTCATATTCTGGGTTCTACCTTTGTCGCGCTGGAGACACCGGATGCCTCTATCCTGTTTTCCGGCGACCTCGGACGACCGCATGACCTGGTGATGCCCGTTCCTTCGAGAATCAAAAAGGCCGATTATCTGGTGGTCGAATCAACCTATGGCGACCGTAGCCATGAAGCGACCGATCCGCTGATCGAACTCGCCGAGATCGTCAACCGCACAGTGAAGCGGGGCGGCGTGCTGGTGATTCCGACTTTCGCAGTCGGACGCGCGCAAACACTGATGTATTACCTGCATTTACTGAAAGCCAGCAAGGCCATCCCGGATTGCCCGGTTTATCTGAACAGCCCGATGGCGGTTGACGCGACACGGATTTTTCACCAGCACAGCGGTGAACATCGCTTGAATGCGGCGCAATGTGACGGACTATGCAAGGCGGCACACATCGTGCGTAGCGTCGAGGAATCGAAACAGCTCAACCTGCAACATGGACCGATGATCATCCTGGCCGCGAGCGGCATGGCGACGGGTGGCCGCGTGGTTCACCACCTCAAGGCATTTGCCCCCGATCCACGCAATACCATTTTATTTGCCGGTTTTCAGGCGGGCGGCACGCGTGGCGCGCGTCTGATGCAAGGGGCGGATACCATCAAAATACATGGCGAATATATTCCGGTACGCGCCGAAGTGAAGATGCTGGGCAATCTTTCCGCTCATGCGGATGCCAATGAAATCCTCGACTGGCTCAAGGGATTCACCCAGCCACCGAAGCGCACCTTCATTACCCACGGCGAGCCGGAGGCGGCTGATGCGCTACGCCATCGCATCGAGGAGGAATTACACTGGCCGTGCAGCATCCCTGATTACCTCGAACGCGCGGTGCTGGGTGAGTAGTATTGGCGGGTTACAGGGATACAGGGTTTGAAATATATCAAATAACCCCAATGCCCCGCCATTACTGGCAATCGGTGAAATTCAAAGCGAAAAACATACCAAAACGAGTCATTCGCATCTTCCCCAACGACGAATCGGCGTTGCGCTTGATCGGAGCCTTGCTGGCCGAACAAAACGAGGGCTGGCAGGCTCGGAAATACCTCGATAGGGATGAATTTAACGAATGGGTGGCAGCCCAAATGGCTAAACAGGGCAACCATATCGCCGCTCTGGCAGCCTGGAAACGTCAGTCACCGGAGAGAATTTACAGCAAAATTTGAACTTGATTTTTTTCGGTCAGGTATCATTCTTGCAGCGTTGCAGTATGAATTTTTATTGAATTGGGGAGTTCACCATGAACCGCAGGGAATTTATCAAAAATCTGTCTGGCTGGTCGCTGCTGCTGCTGGCGCTGCCGCCCATCCAGGCGGCAGCCGCCATCGTGCCGCTAATCAAAAGCAAGTCGGAATGGCGGAAATTGTTGCCCGCCGAGCGTTACGCCGTGCTGTTTGAAGAAGCCACCGAGCCGTCACACAGCAGCCCGCTGGACAAGGAAAAGCGCGCGGGTACGTTTGTTTGCGCGGCATGTTTCCTGCCGTTATTTTCCGCCAAACAGAAATACGATAGTGGCACGGGCTGGCCGAGTTTTTGGCAAGCCTTGCCGGATGCCGTCGCCACCCGGAAGGATTACAAGTTGATTTGGCCGCGTACCGAATACCATTGCGCGCGGTGCGGCGGGCATCAGGGGCATCGGTTTGAAGATGGTCCGCAACCCACCGGCTTGCGCTATTGCAATAATGGGTTGGCGCTGGAATTTGTGCCTTCAGGCACAGCGTTACCGGTGTTGCGCAAATGAGCGCGCGGGTGAAGCGAGGCCGTACCCGTTGCTTGCTGGCGTTTTGCGCGATGCTGTTTGCCGCTACGCCGCTGGCGGCTGCTGGCGTAGCGCCCAAAACAGTCAGCGCGATTTTTGCCGGTGGCTGTTTCTGGTGCATCGAGGCGGATTTTGAAAAACTGGAGGGGGTGATCGCGGTTGAATCAGGCTACACCGGTGGCACGTTACGCAATCCGACCTACCAACAGGTAAGCGCCGGGGGAACAGGACACGCGGAAGCGGTGCGCGTGTTCTATGACCCGCAACGAGTGAGCTATGCAAGGTTGCTGGACTACTTCTGGCGGCATATAGACCCCACCGTGAAAGACCAACAGTTCTGCGATGTCGGCACGCAATATCGCAGCGCGATTTTTTACCAGAACGCAGTCGAAGAAAAAGCCGCACGAGCCAGCAAGTTCGCGCTTGAACAGAGCGGCAGGTTCGCGCACGTCTACACCAATATCGTCCCCGCCAGCAGTTTCTACCCCGCTGAGGAATATCATCAAAATTACTACACGAAAAATCCCGTGCGCTATCGCTATTATCGTTTTAGTTGCGGGCGCGATGCGCGCGTTGCAGAAGTGTGGAGTGGGGCGCAC
>JAVHSF010000310.1:0-13497 GCA_036172035.1 Gallionella sp.
CATCGGCGAACTCCTGCCGATCAAACCCACTGCACAGATTGACTGACTCGAACAGGTGAGTCGGCTGGACGCTTACAGGTTACTTGCCCGCGCAGATTATGCAGCAAGGATCCTTTTGCAAGGTGCTTTGTTTGATGCACATGTTAATGGCATTGATGGTTAGCAGCTTTCCACTTAATCCTCCTTCGATACCCGCGAGTAGTTTAAGGGTTTCTGCTGTTTGTATTGTGCCTATGATTCCTGTTAAAGGGGCAAATATTCCCGTTGTGGCACAACGCAACTCTTCAGATTCGCTGTCTTCAGGAAAGAGACAGTTATAGCAGGGAACATCTGGCTGTCTGAAATCGAACACGCTCACCTGCCCAGAGAACAGTATTGCCGCACCTGAGACCAGAGGTTTACGATGTTTCAGGCAGAGGCGATTGATGGTATAGCGGGTGGAAAAATTATCACTGCAATCCAGTACAACGTCTGAATCTGCCACGAGTTTGTCCAGTTGCTCCTGATTTGGTCGTAACGGCACACACACGCAGACTACTTCGGGATTGATCTCATGAATGGATGCCCGTGCAGAACTTACCTTGGATAAACCGATACTGGAGGTGCGATGCGCTATCTGGCGTTGCAGATTGCTTAAATCAACCTTGTCGTCATCGCATAGGGTGAGCTGACCTACCCCGCTGGCTGCCAGATATAACGCAGCGGGTGACCCGAGTCCACCCAGCCCCACTATCAAAATCTTTGCATCACACAGGCGTTGTTGACCTTCAATGCCAATTTCAGGAAGCAGAATGTGCCGACCGTAGCGTTGCAGTTGCGCGTCGTTCATCAAGCGAAATTATTCGTAGCGGCGTAATTTGGGTGGTATGGCGGCCTGATCGTCATGGGTATGCTGATCATGCACTTCAACAAAAAGTTCCTTCTCATTCTTCTTGGTTACATGGCTGGGAGTTTCCAGGTTGTGCAGCGTGGTATCTTCACAGTAATAAATGATGTTGCGACCCATGTTATGCACGAAGCTGTGGTCTAGCAGAAAACCCTCTTCTGTTAGCGCGTGTTCCAGTCCGGACAGCGTGTAGTCCAAGAGGTTGTAGCGAATATCCAGCGCATGAGCCTTGTGCGAAACAGCTACGGTCAATTTCGGTAGACCGCTCAGTAACGCCAAGGCGCGCTCAACCTGGTCGGCAGGTTCGGGTGTGAACAGAAGTTCACGCTGTTTATCCAAATCGAAGGGATTGATCATGCCATTCTCCTGTTGTGCTAGAGCCTACTTGTTGCCATGTAGTATCTGCATGCCTTTAAGCAGGTTGATTGCCTGATTGAGTTGGTAGTCGTTCTTTGTGCCAAATTCGACGGGAGGTGTTTTTGCCGTATCGGTTTTAGTGGCAGGCAGCGCGTTTGTTTTGTTCAACGTGTTCGCGGCATCTTCTGGTTGCTTGTCGTTAATTAGATGCTTGTCCAAATCAGACTCGCGCAAATTAAAGATGCTATCCATGCCAGCAGTTGACGGGTCTTCTACCAGAATGTCAGGCACGATGCCCTTGGCCTGGATAGAACGGCCATTGGGTGTGTAATATCGCGCTGTGGTCAGTTTGATAGCGGTATTGTTGCCAAGCGGTAAAACTGTTTGCACCGATCCCTTGCCAAATGTTTGCGTACCCATGATAACCGCCCGTTTATGATCTTGAAGCGCACCCGCAACGATTTCGGAAGCCGAGGCTGAGCCTCCATTCACCAGAACGACAAGCGGAACACTTCTAATGGAATCCGGAATGTTTTTGATGTAATCATTGCCATTACTTCCGCGCAGGTAATATTCGGGGCTGGCGGTAAGGTGCATTTTCGCGTCTTCGGTTCGTCCATCGGTATAAACGACCAGTGCATCTTTGGCCAGGAAGGCGGCTGAAACAGCGACCGCGCCATCCAGTAAACCGCCTGGATCATTACGCAGGTCAAGAACCAAACCTTTAAGTTCACCTTTGTTTTCTTTTACCAGATTTTCCAGCGCACTCGCCAAATTTTCGCCAGTGTGTTCCTGGAATTGGGTGATGCGCACAAACCCATAGCCCGCTTCAAGCAGTTTTGGTTTTACGCTTTTAACTTTGATGACTGCACGCACTACCGTTATAGAGAGCGGCTTGGATTCGTTCTTGCGTATGATGGTCAGGATGATTTTGCTGCCAGGCTTGCCGCGCATATGCTTGACTGCATCGTTCAAGCTCATGCCTTTTACCAGGGAGTCATCAAGTTTGATGATAATGTCGCCGCTTTTAACGCCAGCCTGGTAAGCCGGTGTGTCTTCAATGGGTGAGATAACCTTAACCAGTCCGTCCTCCATGCCGACTTCTATGCCTAAACCGCCAAATTCGCCTTGGGTGCCAACCTTGAGATCTTTGAAGGCATCTTCATCCAGGTAGGCAGAGTGAGGATCCAGGCCATTTAACATTCCGTTGATAGCGCCTACGAAAAGTTTCTTATCCTCGACGGGTTCCACATAATTGCTCTTGATGTGACCGAAGACTTCAGTGAAAGCGCGTAATTCCTCCACAGGCAAAGAAGTGACGAGGGTTTCTTTGTCGGCTATTGCAGCAAAATGCAGGCTGATGGAAACCCCAGCCACTAAACCTAAACCTACTAAACCAATTTTTTTCAGAAGATGCATAGTTACCCCAGGTTATTTTTTTGCCAGCCACTTCATTGGATCAAGCGGTTTACTTTCATGGCGCAGTTCAAAGTATAAACCGGATTCAGCATTGCCGCCGCTGTTACCCACCGCTGCGACCGTCTCTCCGCCGCGAAGTTCATCTCCAACTTGCTTGTACAGTGTTTCATTGTTGCCGTATAAGCTCATATAGGCATTGCCATGATCCACGATGAGCAAATTGCCGAAGCCGCGCAGCCAATCCGCAAACACGACCCTTCCGGCGGCAACGACTTTGACATTCTGACCGCTGGATGATCTCACGAACAATCCTTTCCAGACTATCGTGCTATCGGGGCGATTAGCGCCGAACTGGTTAGTGATTTCGCCCCTGACGGGTAAGGTGAGTTTGCCTTTAAGCTGCTCAAACGATTTTCCGTCGAAGCGAGAGTCTGGCAGATTGTCATTGCGAAATAAGGTGCTGCTTTTGGGTTGGGCAAGTATCCTGGCAATTTTGGTGACCAGGTTGGCAAGTCTGTTTTCGTTGCGCTGCAAGCGGGTGACTTCGCGGCGCTGCTGAAGCAATTCTTTGGATACCTGGCTAAGTACTTGTTTATGCTCGAGTTGATCCTGTTGTAGTAGTTTTCGTTGTGCAGTTTGCTCGGCAAGCAGGTTTTCCAGGGTGCTGCTTTGCGTTTGAATTTCCTGGCGTACGTTATTTAGAGTGGCGAGTTGAATACGTAAATTTTTCAGCCAGTTTGTGCGGTCGCGGGCGATGTATTGGTAGTATTTCAAATCACGGGCAATTTGATTGGGATCCTGCTGGTTCAGCATGAGCTTGAGGTACTCATGTTTGCCGCCCAAATATTGCTGGTATAGCAATTTGCTTAGTAATACCTGCTGCCTGGACAAGTCCGCATCCAGTTGTTGGCGCTGGGCGTGCAGTGTTTCCAGCTTGCCGTCAGCTTCCTTTTGCTGAGCTGCAAGCAGGGAAAGTTTGCGATTGCTGGCGCTGATTGCTTGTTCTGATGCGCGTAGCGCGTCAGCAGCTTCCGATTTTGACTCGCTGGTTTTGGCAATTTCGCTTTGCATTTCTGCGATACGTTTGCGCAGGTTATCCAGTTCTTCCTGCTGGCTGGCGAACACCGTGCCGGTCAGCGTCAACAGGCACAAAGCGAGTAAGCGTAGGGCGCAATAACCAACAGGCATCGCGCCGAATATTTTTCTCACGATAGTTCGATCAGGCTGTGTCCCGTCATTTCCACGGGTTGTGGCAAGCCCATGATATGCAGCAGACTGGGGGCGAGGTCGCGCAGCGCGCCAGAGCCAGCTAGATGTGCTTTGCGTCCAATATAAATTACCGGTACGGGATTCAGTGTGTGCGCAGTGTGTGCCTGGTGCGTGGTATTGTCCTGCATCTGCTCGGCATTGCCGTGGTCGGCGGTAATGATGATTTCGCCGCCGATGGCTCGCATGGCCTTGACTATGCGCCCAATACAGATGTCCAGTGTTTCAACTGCTTTAACTGCCGCCGCCATGTCACCGCTGTGCCCAACCATATCGCCGTTGGCATAATTACAGATGATGGCTTGATATTTGCGGCTGGCAATGGCGGCTTCGAGTTTTTCGGTAACGAGGTAGGCGCTCATTTCCGGTTGCAGGTCGTAGGTGGCGACTTTGGGCGAAGGCACCAGGATACGGTCTTCGCCCGGGTAAGGTTGCTCTTTGCCGCCGCTGAAGAAATAAGTGACATGCGCATACTTTTCGGTTTCCGCGATGCGCAGTTGTTTTAAGCCGATATTGGCAATGTACTCACCAAAATCGTTGTTGATGGTTTCAGGGTAATAGGCGCAAGGCAAGTTGAACTCGGCACCATAGCTGCTCAACGTAACAAAGCTGGCGAATTTGGGGAGATAAGCGCGCTCGAATCCGTTGAATATCTCGTCGGTCAAGGCATGAGTGATTTCGCGGGCGCGATCGGCGCGGAAATTCATGAATACCGCCACGTCTCCATCCCGCATGGCGACGGCTTGTTCGCCGACAGACTTGATGCAAGTGGGTTTGACAAATTCGTCTGACTCGCCGCGCGCGTAGGCAGACTCAAGGGCGCTCAGTGCATCTTCTGCCGTAAACTCAGCACGTCCTTCGCTGAGCAACTCATAGGCAGGTTGCACCCGTTCCCAGCGATTGTCTCTGTCCATGACATAAAAACGCCCAATCAGACTGGCGATCCGGCCTACGCCCAGGGCGGTACATTTGTCCTGCAATGCGTTTAGCGATTGCGCTGCACTTTTGGGAGGCGTGTCGCGACCATCGAGGAAGGCGTGCAGATAAACTTTTTTCAGACCCTGCTGTGCGGCCATTTCCAGCAGGGCGTGGATATGGTTTTCGTGGCTGTGTACGCCGCCCGCAGAGAGCAGCCCCATGATGTGCAGGGCGCTGCCGTTTTGTTTGGCGGTGGCTATTGCCTCGCACAAGGCGGGATTGGCAAAGAAGCTGCCATCCTCGATGGCGACATCTACACGACTCAGATCCTGATAAACCACGCGCCCCGCGCCGATGTTGAGATGCCCGACTTCCGAGTTGCCCATCTGTCCGCTTGGCAGGCCGACGAATTTTTCCGAGGCGTTGATCAGCGTGTGTGGGTAATCGCGCCACAATGCGTCCCAATTGGGTTTGTGAGCCGCTAAAATGGCGTTGGAGTCAGTTTCTTCGCGGAAGCCGAAGCCATCCAGGATAAGCAGCAAGACAGGAGTGACGTTCATTGGGGTAATATATAACGCTTTAATAATATAGATGGTTGCATTTTAACCGAATTAGTCCTGCGTGGCAGGGGAGTTGTGAGGGGGATGTATGGCTGGCAGGTTGATTGATAAGGAAGAAGATATTAGACAGGCATCGCAAGCGATTAAGGCGATTGCCCACCCGTTGCGTTTGAAGATTTTGTGTGTGCTGGGCGAGCAGGAAATCAGTGTGCAGGACATTGTTGAGCAAGTCGGTACTTCGCAGAGCAATATTTCCCAGCATCTGGCGATTTTGCGCGATAAGGGCGTGTTATCCACGCGCAAGGAGGCCAATCGCGTGTTTTATCGGATAGGAGATTTGCGTACGCTCAAGCTGGTAAGCATGATGCGCGAAGTGTTCTGTTCTTCGTGAGGGTTGTTTTTTATATTAAATATTAGTATATTCTAATATTATTAAAGAGCGGTAGTTTAGTCATCGGCAAATACGGGAGGCAATATGAGCAGCATTAACATCAAACGCGAAATATCGGACAGTCTGGAGAACGCCATTGAGCGGGTAACCAAGGCGCTGTCTGGTGAAGGTTTTGGCATACTCACACGCATTGATATGCACAGCAAAATCAAGGAAAAAACAGGTAAGGACATCATCCCTACGGTGATTCTGGGTGCCTGTAACCCAGTGCTGGCTTACGAGGCTTATACCGCCAACAGTGACGTGGCGAGTCTGTTGCCTTGCAACGCGGTGATTCGTGAAGTCGCGCCTGGCAGGTTATCGGTCGAATTTGCCAAGCCCAGCAGCATGATGCAAATTCTCGGTGATGTCGGTCTGGTCGCGCTGGCTGAGTCAGCTGATTTCAGGATAGCAGCGGCGCTTGCCAAGGTATGAGCAGGAGGATGGTCGTGAAAAAACCGGGTTTTGTTGCTTATCTGATGCTGGCGGCAAGTGTGCAGGCGGCTGGTTTGGCTGTGGCCGCGCCGATGACGGTGGCATCCGTTCAATATCGGGAGGTGGCGCAGACTTACAGTGGCGAAGGCCTGGTCGAGGCGACGCGGCAATCAACCGTCTCCGCGCAAATCGGTGGGCGCGTCAAGGAAATCAACTTTGATGTAGGGGATCGCGTCAACAAGGGGCAGGTGATTTTGCGTATAGACGAGCGTGAAGCCGAGCAGGCTTTGGCGGGCAGCCAGGCGCAGGTCATGCAGGCACAGGCTAATGCGCAGAATGCCAAGGCGAGCTATGAGCGTTCCCGGCAATTATTTGCGCAAAAATTCATCAGTCAGGCGGCATTGGATAAGGCACAAGCCGATTACCGGGTGGCGGTGGCGCAGGCTGCCGCAAGCGCGGCTGGGGCGGGGCAGGCTAGTCTGGCACGTGGCTATACGGCGGTGATTGCACCCTACGCGGGGGTGGTGGCGGCACGCTTGGTCGAGATGGGCGAGATGGTGATGCCGGGCAAGCCTTTGATGACCGGGTTTGATCCTTCCGGGATGCGCGTCGTGGTCAGCGTGCCGCAATACAAGTTGGCGGAAATTGGCGCAAAGCCTGAAGCGATGGTGGAACTCCCCTCGCTGAATCGCCGGATCAAGGCGGCTTACAGCACGGTGCAACCGCTGGCCGATGTGCGTACTCATAGTACCCAGGTTCGTGTCTATTTGCCTGCCAACGAAGCGGGCGTTTATCCCGGCATGTTCGTGCGGGTACATTTTGTGGTCGGCAAGGCGAGCAAACTGGTTGTGCCGGCCAGTGCCGTATTGCATCGCAGCGAGGTCGTCGCGGTGTATGTGGTGGATGAAAAAGGTGCGGTGAGATTGCGCCAGATTCGTGTGGGTGCCGTGGCTGATGAAGGGCTGATCGAGGTTTTGTCAGGACTCAAAGTAGGCGAAAAAGTGGCGGTAGATCCGGTCAGGGCCGGGATGTCGCCAAAGAAGTAAAAGCAGTCAAACAGGGGTAGTACTTATAAACTTCAGGGGGGGAACAGCATGGCACATATCGTAATCATGGGCGCGGGCATTGGCGGTATGCCGATGGCATATGAGATGCAGGAAAAAATTAGCAAGGCGGACAAGGTGACTGTGATCTCGGACAGCGAGAATTTTCATTTTGTGCCGTCAAACCCGTGGGTGGGCGTGAAATGGCGCGATCGTGAAGACATCGAGTTCGGTGTGCGCCCTTACCTGGAACGCAAGGGCATCAACTTTATTTCCACGGGGGTCAAGCGTGTGCATCCTGCTGACAGCAAGCTCGAACTGAATGATGGCAGTACGGTGGATTACGATTTTCTGATTATTGCCACCGGTCCCAAACTTGCTTTTGACGAGATCGAAGGATTGGGGCCGCACGGTGGGCATACTCATTCGGTTTGCCACGTTGACCACGCGATGAAGTCGCATGGCGAATGGGAGCAATTTACCCGCGAGCCGGGGCCGGTGGTGATCGGAGCGGTGCAAGGCGCGTCCTGTTTTGGCCCTGCCTATGAATATGCGTTTACTGTCGAAACCGATTTGCGCCGTCGCAAAATTCGCGACAAGGTACCCATGACGTTTGTGACTTCGGAGCCTTATATCGGTCATCTGGGCTTGGGCGGCGTGGGCGATTCCAAGACGCTGCTGGAATCGGCGATGCGTGAAAAGCACATCAAATGGATATGCAATGCCAAGGTGGACAAGATCGAGGCAGGCAAGATGTTTGTCACCGAATACGATGACTTGGGCAAGGAAAAAGTGAAACACGAATTACCTTTTGCTTACAGCATGATGCTGCCCGCCTTCAGGGGTGTGGATGCGGTATTCGGCATCGAAGGGCTGACCAATCCGCGCGGCTTCATCATCGTGGATGACCATCAGCGCAACCCGACTTTCAAGAACATTTACGCGGTCGGCGTGTGTATTGCGATCCCGCCGGTAGAGAAGACACCTGTGCCGACGGGTACGCCCAAGACGGGATACATGATCGAATCCATGGTCACGGCGACGGCGCACAACATTCACTCAGAGTTGATGGGTAATCCGCCGACCAGTCATGCGACCTGGAATACGGTCTGCCTGGCAGACTTTGGCGATACCGGGGTGGCTTTTGTGGCGCTGCCACAAATTCCGCCGCGCAATCTGAACAAGGCTCTGTCCGGCAAGTGGGTGCATGTAGCCAAGGTGGGATTCGAAAAATATTTCATGCGCAAAATGAAACGCGGTTCTTCAGAGCCGATGTATGAAAAATTCATCATGAATGCGTTGGGTATCACTAAGCTGAAGTAATTATCAACGGGCGGGTGGCGGGACCGCCGCCCGTTAAACAGGATTAAGAAACGATGGGAATTTCAGGACGTATCGCCAAGTTTTTTCTTCACTCGCAGATGACTCCGCTGCTGGCACTGGTTGCCGTGCTGCTGGGGCTGTTCGCGGTGCTGGTGACACCGCGCGAGGAAGAGCCGCAGATCAACGTCACGATGGCGAACGTGTTGATCGCCTATCCGGGCGCTTCCGCCGGGGATGTCGCGCAAACTGTGGCAACGCCTGCCGAGCAGGTGCTGTCGCAAATCGCCGGTGTGGATCATGTGTATTCCGTGTCGCAGCCCGGCATGGCGGTGATCACCGTGCAATTCAAGGTTGGCGAGGAACATGTTGCCTCGCTGGTCAAGTTGTATGACGTAGTGCATTCCAATTCGGACTGGTTGCCGCCGACGCTGGGCGTGGCGCAACCTATCATCAAGGCAAAGGGTATAGACGATGTGCCGGTCGTCGCGCTGACGCTGTGGCGCGAGCAGGCGGTGGGCGGAGGATTGGCGCTTACCCAAGTGGCACATGCGATCGAGTCGGAGCTGAAACGCGTGCCTGGCACGCGGGAAGTCAGTACGGTCGGCGGCACGCAGCGCGTGGTGAAAGTGCTGCTCAATCCCGAAAGCCTCAATGCCTTTCAACTTTCCATGCAGGACGTGCGCGCAGCCTTGCAGTCCGCCAATGTTGCCCGAAATGCAGGGAATCTGGTACAGGACAATCGTACTCTGCTGGTGCAGAGTGGAAATTTTTTGAGCAATGCCGATGAGGTGAAACAACTGGTCGTTGGGGTTTCCGGGGGCAAGCCGGTGTTTCTGCGCGACATCGCCGAGGTGCAGGATGGCGCAGATCAACCCGACAGCTATATGTGGTTCGGTACCGGTCCTGCGGCGCAGGACAAGTCCATCAAGACGCAGGGTGAATTCACCGCCGTGACGGTCGCGATTAGCAAAAAGCCGGGGGCGAACGCGGTGGAAATCGCCGACCATCTGCTGGCGCGGGTGGA
This sequence comes from Gallionella sp., assembly GCA_036172035.1. Classification (GTDB taxonomy): domain Bacteria; phylum Pseudomonadota; class Gammaproteobacteria; order Burkholderiales; family Gallionellaceae; genus Gallionella. Next base: position 9,662 of record JAVHSF010000310.1, read on the forward strand.
GGAACTCAAGGGGACGGTGATACCGGACGACGTGCGGGTCAGCGTCACGCGCAACTACGGTGAAACGGCTAACGATAAGGCTATGAAACTTATCAAAAAATTGTTTTTTGCCACGCTGGCGGTAGTCGCGCTGGTGTGGGTTGCGATGGGGCGGCGCGAGGCATTGGTGGTGGGTATCGCGGTGATGTTGACCCTGTTGGCAACGCTGTTCGCTTCCTGGGCGTGGGGGTTCACGCTGAATCGCGTTTCCCTGTTTGCGCTGATATTTTCCATCGGCATCCTGGTGGACGATGCCATCGTGGTGGTCGAAAACATTCACCGCCATCGCGCGCTTGCCCCGCACCGGCCTCTGTCCGACATCATTCCCGAGGCGGTGGACGAAGTCGGTAGCCCGACCATACTGGCGACCTTGACGGTGATTGCGGCCTTGCTGCCGATGGCGTTTGTCAGCGGATTGATGGGGCCGTACATGAGTCCGATTCCGATCAATGCCAGCATGGGGATGCTGATCTCGCTGGCGGTGGCTTTTGTTATCACGCCTTGGCTGGTGCTGCGTTTTTCCGGTGCGTCCGACCACGCGGCGACAGACGCAGGCGATACTGCGTTGAGCCGATTCTTTGATAAGCGCCTTACCCCGTTTCTGAACGGTGAACAGGGCAAATCGGCGCGCCGCAAGTTGTGGCTGGCGATACTCGCCGGATTGGTGCTGGCGGTAAGCCTGGGCGTGGTCAAGCTGGTGATTCTGAAGATGTTGCCGTTCGACAATAAGTCGGAGTTTCAGGTGGTGGTGGATATGCCGAGCGGCACTTCGCTGGAACAGACCAATGCCGTGCTGCACGATATCGGCGCGTATCTGGCAACCGTGCCGGAAGTGACCGACTATGAGGCTTATGCCGGAACGGCTGCGCCCATCAATTTTAACGGGCTGGTGCGCCAGTATTATTTGCGCCGTGGCGCAGAACAGGGCGATCTGCAAGTGAATCTGCGCGACAAGCATCATCGCAGCCGCAGCAGCCACGAAATTGCGACGGCGGTGCTGGAGCCGATACAGGCCATCGCCAAGCTGTGGGGTGCCAAGGTCAAGATCGTCGAAGTGCCGCCCGGCCCGCCGGTGATGTCGCCTGTTGTTGCCGAAATCTATGGGCCGGATTATGAGGGTGCGCGGCAAGTGGCGGGCAAGGTGCGCGAACAGTTCGCCAGAACCGTGGGTATCGTGGGGATAGACGATACCGTCACCGAAGCCGCGCCCAAGCTGCAATTGCGCGTGCTGCAAAGCAAAGCGGCGTTGCTGGGCATCGCGCCGACAGACATCGTTGACGCGGTCGGCATGGCTCTGTCCGGCCAGGAGGTGGCATCGCTTCATGTTGGCGACGCGAAATACGCCCCACCGTTGCGACTTGGGTTGCCGGCTGAACGCTTGGGCAATATAGATGAAGTGCTGAAGCTCAGTGTGCGCACCCGAGAGGGTGTGCTGGTTCCGCTTTCCGAGGTGGTGCAGGTCATTGCCGTGCAGCGCGACTACCCCATCTATCACAAGGATTTGTTGCCGGTAGTGTATGTGGTGGGCGATATGGCGGGCAAGCTGGACAGCCCCTTGTATGGCATGTTCGACATGAACGGCAAGCTCGGCGGCATGGGTCTGGCGCAAGGCGGCAAGCTGGAGAGTTACTTGTTCAAACAACCCAGCGATCCTTACGCCGGATACGCCTTGAAGTGGGACGGGGAATGGCAGGTGACTTTCGAGACGTTCCGCGACATGGGCATCGCCTACGGGGTTGGGCTGATTCTGATCTATTTGCTGGTGGTGGCGCAGTTCAAATCGTATCTGGTGCCGCTGGTCATCATGACGCCTATCCCGCTGACCATTATCGGCGTAATGCCGGGACATGCCTTGCTAGGCGCGCAATACACCGCCACTTCGATGATCGGCATGATTGCGCTGGCGGGCATTATCGTGCGCAATTCGATCCTGCTGGTGGATTTTATCAACCTGCAACTGGCGCGCGGGGTTGATTTACAAAACGCGGTGATTGCCGCCGCTGGCGCGCGCGCCAAACCCATCATGCTGACCGGGCTGGCGGCGATGCTGGGCGCGCTGTTTATCCTGGATGATCCGATTTTCAACGGGCTGGCCATTTCCCTGATTTTTGGCATCTTCGTCTCCACCTTGTTGACGCTGGTAGTGATTCCGGTGCTGTATTACGCCACGCTCTACCGGAAATTACCGTAAAATCCGCAAAAATTTAATTCAAAAGGAGTAATCGTCATGACCGCAGAACGTTTGATTCGTATCATCGCAGGCACTTTTATCATGTTGTCTTTGGCTCTGGGGGTTGAAGGCAGCCCGATATTTGTGAGCAAGAGTTTCCTGTGGTTCACCGGTTTCGTGGGCTTGAATCTGTTCCAAAGCGGTTTTACTTCATTCTGCCCGATGAACAACATCCTCGCGAAATTTGGCATCAAGAGCGGTTCTTGCTAAAGAGCAAGCTGCAACGCGTCACGTTAACCCACATCAGTCTGGCTCTGGTCGGATTGATGTGGGTTTTCCCTTTTCTGCACTACTACCATAAATACCCGATCACCACGTTTTATCAGGAGTGGTGGAGCGCGCTGCTGGGCGTGCTGGCGTTGGCCGGACTGAGCGCGCGCGACTACTGGCGCAGGGCGGAAATACCACGCATTGTGCAACTGCCCGTTGCGCTGATCGCCGTGGTGTTGCTGCAAATGTGCCTGGGCATGATGGCATATACAGGACAAGGACTGCTCTATGTTTTGTATCTGCTATTTGCTGCCTTGCTGACAATGCTCGGTGCCCGGTTGCGGGATTACTTCGGGATTGAAAAACTCGCCGTGGTGCTGGCATTTTTCTTGTTGGCAGGCAGCGGACTGAGTGCCTTGACCGGGTTGTTGCAGCACTATCACTGGCACACGCCGCTGGATGCGGTGGTGGTGGCGAAAGTTTCCGGCGTTATGTACGGTAATCTGGCGCAGTCCAACCACTTTGCCAGCTATGCGGCGCTGGGTCTGATTTCACTGGGGTTGCTGTTGCAAAAGCGCCGCTTGCGTATCGTACATGCGCTACCGTTCGCCTTCCTGTTGTTATGGGTCATGACCTTGAGCAGTTCGCGCAGCAGTTGGTTATATCTGTTGATGATGAGCGCGCTGGCCGCGTGGTCGGGGCGCGGCAAGCCGGAATTGCGCCCCTTGCTGTATTACTGCCTGCTGTTGCTGGCGGGCTTCCTGGCGGTGCATTTTCTGGTAAAGCTGCCGCTCATGAATATGGCACACAGCGTCAATACCTTGGAGCGCTTCTCCGGTCAGGATGCCTACGGCGGCATCCGTTTGTATCTGTGGCATGAGGCATGGCTGATGTTCGTTGCCGCGCCGTGGCTGGGCGCAGGCTTTGGCCAATTTGCCTGGCAGCATTTTCAGTTGGGGCCGCTGTTGCAGCGCGCCACCCTGAGCGGCTTGTATAACAACTCGCATAACCTTATTTTTCAGCTGGCTGCCGAGGCGGGTATGGCGGGCTTGACGGCATTGTTTGCCGCGCTGGGTGCCTGGTTGTACGGCTTGCGGCGTGCCGCCCCGAGTGCCGCACACTGGTGGGGCTATGCCGCGCTGGGGGTGCTGGCGATACACAGCCTGCTCGAATACCCCTTGTGGTATGCCTATTTTCTGGCGATCGCGGCAGTCTTGCTGGGCGCGCTGGACGAGACGCGCTACCGCATGGTGCAAGGTAAGGCAAGCCGCGTTGGCTGGCGTGCCGGTGTAGGGGGGATACTGTTGTTTGGTTTGCTTTCGTTGATTTATTTGCGCAGTGCTTACCCGCTTCTGGA
>JAVHSF010000311.1:0-1525 GCA_036172035.1 Gallionella sp.
TGCAAACCCGCTTGCGCAAACCGGAATGGATACGGGTCAAAACCGGCTCTGGCACGGGCTACAGCGATGTCAAGAAACTGCTGCGTGAACACAGTCTGGTGACGGTGTGCGAGGAGGCTTCCTGCCCGAACATCGGCGAGTGCTTCAGCAAAGGCACAGCCACCTTCATGATACTGGGCGATGTCTGCACGCGGCGCTGCCCGTTTTGCGACGTGGCGCACGGCAAGCCGCAGCCGCCGGATAGCGATGAACCCGAAAATCTGGCGCGCTCCATCGGCCTGCTAAAACTCAAGTATGTGGTCATCACCAGTGTGGATAGAGACGACCTGCGCGACGGCGGCGCACAACATTTCGCCGATTGCCTCAAGGCGATCCGCGCCAGCTCGCCCGCCACGCGACTAGAAATCCTGATCCCGGATTTTCGCGGTCGTCTGGCAGAGGCGCTGGACGCGCTGTCGGCCAACCTGCCGGACGTGCTGAACCACAATCTGGAGACCGTGCCGCGCCTGTACAAACTGGCGCGCCCCGGTGCGGACTACGCACATTCGTTACAACTGCTGGCGGATTTCAAGGCGCGTTTCCCCGACATTCCGACCAAATCCGGTCTGATGCTGGGCCTGGGCGAAACCGACGAAGAAGTGCTGGAAGTGATGAAGGATCTGCGCGCCCACGGCGTGAACATGCTGACTTTGGGTCAATACTTGCAACCCTCGGAAGGACATTTGCCGGTGCTGCGCTACGCCACGCCGGAAACCTTCGCCCTGTTTGAGCGCGAAGCGAAGGCGATGGGTTTTAGCCACGCCGCCTGCGGACCGATGGTGCGTTCCAGCTATTTCGCGGATGAGCAGGCGCATCACGCGGGCGTAATTTAATGAACTATCTGCCCATTATCGTGTCCACCACACGAGTTTTTTGATCGGCATTCGCTGAAGGTTTGATGCAAATCAATAAACTGTTTGTCTGCGGATGTACATTGTCCGCGTTGGTTTTTTAACGAAGGAGAAGAAAATGAAGTTAGTACATTTATTGGCCATGACCGCCGCATTGTCTGTTTCTGCAACCGCTTTTGCCTCTGATGAGGGTGAAGCAATTTTCAAGAAGAGCAATTGCACGACCTGCCACTCAGCAGCCAAAAAGATTGTCGGTCCGGCACTGAATAGCATTGCAGCCAAGTATGCCAACGACAAGGGCGCTCAAGCCAGGCTGGAAAAGAAAGTACGTAATGGCGGTTCCGGTTCATTTGGTGCCATGCCTATGCCGGCAACTGGCAAAAATGTCAGCGATGCCGACATCAGCACAGTCGTGACTTGGGTTCTGCAACACAAATAATCGCTTGCATCGCTCGAAACAAGCCGGCGCAAGCCGGTTTTTTTATCATCACCTAAAACTCGATATAACTCGTTGTAAATAAAATCATCAGTCGCCAAGTTTGGCTGGATTGAACACGTTCAGGCGTTTGAACATTGAAACTCGCCTCCCCGATGCCTTTATTTGTAGGCCACTGTGGATTTGTAGGCCACTGTGG
>JAVHSF010000311.1:1625-13344 GCA_036172035.1 Gallionella sp.
CGTCACGGCAATGAAGCCTTGCTTCACGTCGCCATGACGCAAACTGTTATAATCCGCGCCAACTTTTTTTTCGCGCCTCCATGAATATCCTTTACGAAGAAAACGGCAGTTTCAAGGTCGGCAGTGTCATGGCCGACAACACCACCTCCTTGCAAATCGAAAGCCTGTCCGGCAAACGCAGCAAGATCAAGGCCAACACCGTGATGCTGCATTTTACCCAGCCGCAGATAGCCGATTTCATGTCTCGGGCGGAAACCCTTGCGGCGGACATCGAGGTGGAATTTCTGTGGGAATGCTGTCCGCCGGACGAGTTCGGCTTCGAGGACATCGCCGCCGAATATTTCGGCCATCGGCCCAGTGCGCTGGAAGCCGCTGCCGCCTTGATCCGCCTGCATGGCGCGCCGATCTATTTTCACAAGAAGGGCCGTGGCCGCTATCGCGCCGCCCCGGCGGAGATACTAAAAGCAGCCTTGGCTGGCGCAGAGAAGAAGCGTCAGGCACTGGAACAGCAGGCACGCTACACGCAGCAACTCAGCGACTTTGAACTGCCCGCCGAATTCACCCCGCAGCTCAAACAGATACTTTACAACCCCGACCGCAACACGCTGGAAGTCAAGGCGCTGGAAGCGGCCTGTGCCGCGACCCATCTTTCCGCCGCCCACCTGCTACAACGCTGCGGCGCACTGCCTTCCACGCAGGATTACCATCTGCAAAAGTTTTTGTTCGAGAACTTCCCCAAAGGCCTGGACTTCCCGCCGATAGTCTTATCCGCGTGGGACGAATTGCCGCTGGGCGCAAAAAACGCCTTCAGCATAGACGATGCGACCACCACGGAAATTGACGATGCCTTCTCGGTAGCCAGGCTGGAAAACGGCAACTGGCGCATCGGCGTGCATATTGCCGCACCCGCGCTGGGTATGCCGCGCGACTCGGACGGCGACCAGGTTGCCGCCGCCCGTCTTTCCACGGTGTATATGCCGGGCGGCAAGATCACCATGCTGCCGGAAAGCGCGGTACAGGCTTTCACCCTGTCCGCCGACCGCGTCTGCCCCGCCCTGTCCCTGTATATCGAGGTCGAGGCTGAAACGCTGGCGATACTAAACTACGAAAGCCGCGTCGAGCGCGTGCATATCGCCGCGAACCTGCGCCACGACACGCTGGAACCTTTGTTCAACGAGGAAACGCTGGCAGCGGGCAAGCTGGATTACCCCTATGCGGAAGAATTGCTGCTGCTCTGGCATCTGGTGCAAAAACTGGAAGCGGGACGCGGCAAGGCCGACAACAACACGCAGGTGGATTACAACTTCCATATCGCAGACGATCACGTCACCATCACCAACCGCCGTCGCGGTTCGCCGATAGACAAGGTGGTGTCCGAACTGATGATACTGGTGAATTGCGAATGGGGTGGACACTTGGCGGAACATGGCTTCCCCGGCATCTACCGCACCCAGCAGGGCGGCAAAGTCCGCATGAGTACGGTCGCCGCCCCCCATCAAGGTCTGGGCGTAGCGCAATACATGTGGTCGAGTTCACCGCTGCGCCGCTATGTGGACTTGCTGAACCAGCGCCAGATCATCGCCATGCTGCGTGACGAAGCGGCGCCCTATCCGAAAAACGATACCGCGCTGTATGAAACCTTGCGCAATTTCGACACCATGTACAGCATCTACAACGACTTCCAGCGCGACATGGAACGTTACTGGTGTCTGCGCTGGCTGCAACAGGAACAGGCGAAACTGGCTGACGGAGAGGAACTGCTGGTTGAGGTCACCGTCATCCGCGAGAACCTGGTCAGGATGACCGGGATTCCGCTGGTGTTCCGCGTGCCGTCATTGCCCGAGCAACTGCCCGCCCAGACCCGTGTGCAACTCGCGATTACCGGTATGGATCTGCTCGACCTGTCCGTGCTGACCCGTTATGTCGCCACCCTCTCCACGGGGGCGGGTGAAGCGGCGGACATCGCATCGAATAACGATCTGGCTGAAGCGTCAACGGAAAACCTGACGGATGAAACAGCAACGCAACTGACTGAAGAAATGCCTGAAAATACACCGCCAGCAGCGGTCGGGTTTGAGGAAGCCACTTGCTGACTTCGGCCAAAATAAGCGTTACGGTGGCGATGATTTTTTCGCTCGCGCTGCACGCTTTCGCCCTGTTCGGCGTGGTGCTGGTGTTGCCCGCCCCGCGCAGCGCGTCGGAGGTCATGCAGCCGCTGCATGTGGTGCTGGTCAACAGCAAGTCCAAATCCAGACCCAGGAAAGCTGATGCCCTGGCACAGGCCAATCTGGACGGCGGCGGCAACACCGCCGAAGACCGGCAGGCCAAGACCAGCCTGCCGAATATCGGCGACGACGAAAAAATCACCCCCGAACAAGCCGCAAGACAAGTCGCCCATCTGGAAGAAGAAACGAAACGCCTGTTGACCCAGGTCAAAAGCAACTACAAAGTCGCGCAACCCAAGCCCAGCACGCAGCCCAGCACCTCCGCACTGTCAGCCGATGACCTGGTGCAACGTAGCCTGGAAATCGCCCGGCTGGAAGCACAAATCAGCCGGAATAATGATTATTATCAAAAGCTTCCGCGACGAAAATCCATCGGCGCGCGCACCCAGGAATACCGTTTCGCACAATACATCGAAGACTGGCGCGTCAAGGTGGAACGTGTCGGCAACCTGAACTACCCGGAACAGGCGCGCCGTGAAGGAATTTACGGCAGGCTGCAACTCAGCGTTTCCATACGGGCGGACGGCAGCGTGGAAAGCATCGAAGTCAACCGCTCTTCAGGACAGCGCATCCTGGATGCGGCGGCAATGCGCATCGTCAAGCTCGCCTCGCCCTTCTCGCCCCTGCCGCCCAACATCACCAGGGACGTGGACATCCTGACCATCACCCGCACCTGGACGTTTACCCCGTCCGACAAACTGGAGAGCGAATAGCGTTCCGGTTACGTTTATGAATTACGACTAAAGTGCGCGCCATGCGTCATTCCCTGTTGACCCGGTTCCTGCTGATTAGCGCCCTGCTGTTCGCGCAGATGGGCGGCTTGACGCATGGCATTTCGCATCTGCGGTCAGACCAATCACAAGACCAATCTGTCCCGCACAACTGCGACCTGTGCGCGGCTTACGCGCAACTTGGCAACGCACTCGACAGCCATGCCATTTTATTTTCCGTCGCAGAACAACAGGGCGCGTTACTCGCCCTACCGTTCGACACTTTCCACCCCGCAGCCCCCTTCAAGGCCTACGCCTCGCGCGCGCCGCCTTACTCCGTATAAATATTCAAATATCCCTTCCCCGCTGCAAGGGGGAAGGGGCTGCGAGAAATTTTATGGAGTAAACAATGTTCAAAAAGACCTGTTTGAGCGTGGCGCTTGCCGCGCTATTTAGCCATCCGCTCGCCGCCAATGCGACCTCGGATACCGATTTGCAAGCGATACGCGAGCAAATTAACCAATTAAAACAAAGCTATGAGCAGCGCATCGCGCAACTCGAACAGCGGCTGCAACAAGCCGAAAGTCGTCAAACCGAAAGCGTCGCACCCCAGGTGCAACAAGCCGTACAGCCCGCTGCGGCGAACAGCGAAAACGCTTTCAATCCTGCTGTTTCGCTGATTCTGGCGGGCAGTTATGGCAATCTCACGCAAGACCCTGCGATTGCCCCAACGGGCTTTGCCATGAGCGCCAATCCCGGCCACAGCCGGGGTTTCAACCTGAATGAGTCCGAACTGGGCATCTCAGCCAGCATTGACCCGGACTATCGCGGTGTCGCCACGCTGGCGCTGGCGGCTGCGGGCGGCGTGAGCGTGGAGAATGCCTTCGTGCAGACATCCGCCCTGGGCAATGGTCTCAATCTCAAGTTTGGCCGTTATTTTTCAGGCTTGGGTTATCTCAACGAGCAACACGCCCACGCCTGGGATTTCCTGGATCAACCGCTGGTGTATGCCGCGCTGTGGAATAACCAGTTGGGCGAAGATGGCGTACAAGTCAAATGGCTCGCCCCGACCGACACCTTCATCGAACTGGGTGGCGAGATCGGACGCGGGCGCGGCTTTCCCGGCTCGGATCGCAACAAGAACGGCGCGGGCTCAGGCGTGCTGTTCGCCCATATCGGAGATGACATCGGCATCGAACATAGCTGGCGCATCGGAGTATCGCAACATCAGACCCGGCGCGTCAACGCGGTCAGCAGCGGCGTTCCCGATCTGCCCGGCACGGTCGGCGGGGTCAGCAATAGCTTTTCCGGCGACAGCAAAACCACAGGTCTCGACTTCGTCTGGAAATATGCACCAAACGGCAATACGGCCAATCGTTACCTGAAGGTACAGGGCGAATATTTTCAACGCAAGGAAAGCGGTTTGCTGACCTATGACACCGCCACCGCCAACCTGACCGACCGCTACGCCAACACGCAAAGCGGCTGGTATCTGCAAAGCGTCTATCAGTTCATGCCGCACTGGCGCACCGGCCTGCGCTATGACCAGCTCGATCCGGGCAACGCCAGCGTCGGCGCACTGAATGCCGCCAACATCGTCGGCAACTATGCGTTCAACCCGTCACGAACGACCTGGATGCTCGACTACAGCCCCAGCGAATTCTCGCGGTTGCGACTGCAACTGGCGCGCGACCACTCAAGGCAGGGTCTGCCCGACAACCAGGTATTCATGCAATACATCATGAGCCTGGGCGCGCATGGCGCGCATAGCTACTAAACACGACCTACCGTCATTCCGGCGCAGGCCGGAATCCAGTTAATTGAAAAAGCGCCCGCATCGCGGGACAAAGCCTAACCGCCGCTTGAATAAAACCGCTGGATTCCGGCCTGCGCCGGAATGACGGAACTAACGGTCATGGCAAGTTTGCCGCCCCCGATAATGAAACTTGCCATGACCGTTTCCCTCACCTCAATCCTCTCCCAGAGGGAGAGGATGCAATCGAATCGCTTCGCGAGTTTCACGTTAAAAAGGAATCATCATGAAAAAAATATTATTCGCAGCACTCTTATTTCTCAGCACCTCTGCCCACGCCGCCCTCAATGTGTTCGCCTGCGAACCGGAATGGGCGGCGCTCACGCAACTGCTCGCGGGCGACAAGGCCAGCATCTACACCGCCACCGGCGCGCTGCAAGACCCGCACCGCGTCGAGGCACGCCCCAGCCTGATTGCCCGCGCCCGCCGCGCCGATCTGCTGGTGTGTACCGGCGCGGAACTGGAAACGGGCTGGTTGCCGGTGATCTTGCGCGAGTCCGGCAACCGCGCCATCGTGTCAGGCAATGCGGGACATTTTGAGGCCGCGCAATTTGTCCAGATGCTGGAAGTACCCACACGTCTGGATCGTGCCGACGGCGATGTCCACGCCGCAGGCAACCCGCATATCCAGACCGACCCGCGCAATTTTTTGCCCGTCGCCGATGCACTCTCAAAACGCCTGATGCAGATTGATCCGGCCAACACCGCCTATTACCAGCAGCAACTCGCAACCTTCAACACGCAATGGCGCGCCGCGATTGTCCGCTGGGAAAAACAGGCCGCCCCGCTCAGGGGCGTGTCCATCGTCGCGCAGCATCGCGGATTTCCCTATCTGAACAACTGGCTGGGAATGAAACAGGTCGCCGAACTCGAAGCCAAACCCGGCATGGAACCCAGTGCAGCCCACTTGGCTCAGGTATTGAACGGGCTGCAACAGTATCCGGCGAAAATGGTGCTGCGCGCCGCCTACCAGGATGACCGACCTTCTGAATGGATCGCAGAACGTGCAAAAATCAGAGCCGTAGCGCTGCCCTACACCGTCGGCGGAACATCGCAAGCAAATGATTTATATGGATTATTTAACGACACGATTGCACGATTGCTGGCAGGATTGAAACAATAACGACTGTCATTCCGGCGCAAGCCGGAATCCAGTCATTAAAAACCTCCCCCGCAATGCGGGGACAAAACCTAATGGCATTTTAAAAAATCGCTAGATTCCGGCCTCCGCCGGAATGACGAAATAATAAGGAATTCACTGTGAACCCAATCGAACTCGATATTTTGCTTCCGGCTTTTATCGCCGGATTGCTGGTGCTTGCCACACATATTCCACTCGGCATGAAAGTGCTGCAACGCGGCGTGATTTTCGCCGATCTGGCCGTGGCACAAATCGCCGGTCTTGGCATCATACTGGCCGGGCTGCTGAACCTGACCGAACAGCCCCTGCTAGTGCAACTCATCGCGGCAGCCAGCGCCCTGTGCGGTGCAGGCTTGCTCGCTTGGATCGAAGGGCGTTTCCTGGAAGTCAAGGAGGCCTGCATCGGCCTCGCTTTCGTGCTTTCCGCCAGCGCCGGCATCCTGCTGATGAGCCGCGATGTCCACGCCGGCGAGCATCTCAAGGACTTGCTGGTCGGTCAAATTCTCTGGGTTAATCCCACGCAACTGATCGCCACCGCCGCATTAAGCGCCTCGCTGCTGGCTATCTGGCGCTGGTCACTTCGCCCCACTCAGGACGGGCGACAGGATCGGCTAGGCCACTTCGGCTTCTACGCGCTGTTCGCGCTGGCCGTCACCGCCTCGGTGCAACTGGTCGGCGTGTATCTGGTATTCGCCAGCCTGATCGTCCCGGCGCTTGCCACGCACCGCCTCACGCGCTGGCGCATGACTTACGCCTTCGCCATCGGCATCAGCGGCTACGCCCTCGGCCTGCTGCTCTCAGCCATCTTCGACCTGCCCAGCGGCGCGGCGATCGTCTGGACGATGGCACTGGTCGGAGGAATGACCGCGCTGCTGGCAAACGCGCATCGCTAAATTTGTTGTCGCACTCACTTGATTCTGTCGCTGATTATTTGTTTGTCATAACTAATCCATTGGATTATCATACAAGCATGATTACGATTGCTGAAGTGCCTGAATATATCCGCCAAGCCGAAAAGCTTCTGAATGCAGTGGAGCGGCAGGATGTTGTCAGCTATTTGGCTGCGCATCCTAAATCGGGCGATCTGATCGAGGGTACGGGCGGCATTCGCAAGTTGCGTTGGGGTCGAGGTGGGCGAGGCAAAAGTGGGGGTGTCAGGGTGATTTATTATTACCACAGTGAATTGATGCCGCTTTATTTGTTGACGCTATTTGCAAAGAACGAACAGGATAACTTGAGCCGTGCTGACTGCCACAATTTGGCGAAGCTGGTAGATATTCTGGTTGGAATATGGATTGAGAGGTGAAAAATGGGAACAACTTTTGACAGTATTGCGCGGGGATTGAATGAGGCTATTTCACACGCGAAGGGCATGGATGTTGCCGTTAAAACTTATAAACCGCAAACGGTGGACGTATCCGCATTGCGTCAAGAAATGGGAATGACGCAAGAGCAATTCGCTGCACGGTTTGGTTTTTCTGTTGCAACGCTTCGGCATTGGGAGCGCGGGGATCGCTCGCCTAACGGCGCATCTTTGGTGCTGCTAAATGTAATCAAGCGTGCGCCGGAGGCTGTTACGGCTGCCTTGAGATAATTGGCATCAGCCGCCGGACGGCGTGCCGGGGTCAGTTCTAACATTCCAACAATTTGAAACCGCCCTTCCCTGCGCGCAGTACGAATCTGTCGCACCCGTCGGCTGATGTTCGTTACAATCGCATCCCTGATTCATAACGGAGATTATCCATGCCTACCATCAGCATGTTTTACGGGATTCTGGTTGCAATCCTGTACGAGGACAACGATCGTCATCATCTGCCGCATATTCATATACGTTATTCGGGTATGAAGGCTTCCATCGCTATTGAGGATGGGCGTGTGCTGGCGGGTGAAATTCCTGCCAAACAGTTAAAAATGATTCAGGCGTGGATCGAGATTCACCGCGACGAGTTGTTCGCTGACTGGGAGCTGGCTGTAGCAGGAGAAGAACCTTACCGAATCGCCCCGTTGCAATGAAGGAGCGTGCAATGGAAATTTTACTGGATGTGGTCAGCGTCCAAGTGGGTGCAGATTACGCGCTGTTTCTTGAGTTCGAAAACGGCGAAAAACGCGTGTTCGATATGCGCCCTTATCTGGATAAAAAGCCATTTATCAGGATCAAGGATGCGCCTTTATTCGCGCAGGCACGCGTTGATTATGGGACGGTGACGTGGCCCGGCAATATCGATATTGCGCCGGAAACACTTTACGACGATTCGGTGCCGCTTGCAGACTGACGGGCTGCTTTAAAACCGGTGCATATCAAACAGCATGCAAGACTGACATCTATTGGACGGCGCTTAACATCAGTTACAACGTGCGCCTTGAACCTTACCACTTACCACTCACCATAAAAAATGACTGACCGCTACGCCGTGATCGGCAACCCCATCTCACACAGCAAATCGCCGCTGATCCATTCCCTGTTCGCAAAACAGACTGGACAGGACATTTCCTACGAAGCCATAGAAGCACCACTGAACGGCTTCGCCGCGACCATAGACCGGCTGCGCGGCGAAGGCTACAAGGGCTGCAACGTCACCGTACCGTTCAAATTCGAGGCGTATAACTGCGCGACTGAACTCTCAGCGCGCGCAAAAGCTGCGCAAGCGGTGAATACTTTGCGCCTTGAAGGAGGCAAAATCATCGGCGACAACACCGACGGCGCGGGACTGGTGCGTGACATTGAGCAAAATATCGGCATTAACTTGCAAGACAAACAAGTACTGTTGATGGGTACAGGTGGTGCAGCTTATGGTGCCGCCGCCGCTCTGTTAGATGCAAAGGCATTTCTCACAATCGGCTATCGAACAGAGGGAAAAGCGCAGCTAATTGCAACTCGATTTAATACCGATAGAGAAATGGTTCACATTGTCGGTTATCCGTACATTTCAAAACGATTCGATGTTGTCATCAACGCCACTTCCGCAGGACTTTCCGACAGCGAAGTCCCGTTACCTGAAGGCATCTTCGCCCCCGGTGCGCTGGCCTACGACATGATGTACGGGCGCGAGACACCGTTCATGACCTTTGCCCGCCAGCAAGGCGCGACGGTCGCTGATGGTCTAGGGATGCTGGTCGAGCAGGCCGCCGAGGCGTTTTACCTCTGGCGCGGCGTGCGCCCCGACACTGCGACCGTCATCGCGGCACTGCGAGCATAAACCGTGAACCCCAATAACCCCATGGATGTAGTGAAATCGCATCAACCCGAACGTCATTCCGGCGCAGGCCGGAATCCAGCGGGTTATCAAAAAATGCATTTGACTTTTGTCCCGCTTCGCGGGGATTTTCAACTGCCTGGATTCCGGCCTGCGCCGGAATGACGGAAGTAAACGGAAACAACGAATGATTAAAACACTCTGGGGCTGGCTGTGGCGCGTGTTAGCGCTGTTTTTTGTACTGCTGTTGCTGTACCAGGTCTGGCTGTTCGCGCATGTGTGCTGGTGGATCAAATTCAATCCCTCGACCAGTGCCTTCATGGAGGACAGGCTGGAACTGATGCAGGACAAGAACCCGGATGCCGAACTGCGCCACCAGTGGGTGTCTTACGCGACGATTTCCAACAATCTCAAGCGTGCGCTGATCGCGGCGGAGGATGCGAAGTTCGTGGATCACGAAGGCTTTGACTGGGAAGGTATCCAGAAGGCTTACCAGAAGAACCTGAAAAAGGGCAGGATAGTCGCGGGCGGCTCGACCATCAGCCAGCAACTCGCCAAAAACCTGTTCCTGTCCGGTAAGCGTTCGCCGTTCCGCAAGATCGAGGAAGCGGCCATCACGGTGATGATGGAAGCAGTGATGGACAAACGGCGTATTTTCGAAATCTATCTCAACAGCATCGAGTGGGGCAACGGCGTGTTCGGCGCGGAAGCCGCCGCGCGCCACTACTACCACGTCAGCGCCTCACAACTGTCCGCCTTTCAAGCCGCCAAACTCGCCGCGATGGTACCCAACCCGCGCTATTACGACCAACACCGCGAAGCGCGCGGCTTAATGCGCAAAACCGGCATCATCATGGCACGCATGAACAGCGCGGAGATTCCGTAGCGCCCCCGCAATTTGCTGTTTGCGGGCTACGCGATAATTCTTTCCCCGGCAAACAACTGCTCCACGGTCTCGCGTTCGCGCACCAGATAGCGGGCAGAGCCGTCCACCATCACTTCGGCTGCGCGCGGGCGGGTGTTGTAGTTGGAACTCATGCTCATGCCGTAAGCACCGGCGGACATCACCGCCAGCAAGGATTGCGGCGCAATCGCCAGTTCGCGCGCGCGACCGATAAAGTCACCCGTCTCGCAGATCGGACCGACGATTTCAAAAATTGAAGCGTGCTTTTCTCGTTCGCCTCCTCTCCCTCCGGGAGAGGATTGAGGTGAGGGCGTTTCCGGGAGAGGACTGTTATCCACCGGCAAAATCTCGTGATAGGCATCGTACAAGGCGGGACGCATCAAATCGTTCATCGCGGCATCCACGATAGCGAAGTTTTTTTCTTCGCCGAGTTTGAGGTATTCCACGCGGGTCAGCAGCACGCCCGCATTGCCGACCAGCACGCGTCCCGGCTCTAAAATCAATTTTTGCGTGCGGCCTTTCAACGCGTCCAGCAAGGCTGCGATGTAATCGGCAATCGCGGGGGGAGTTTCGTTCTGGTAGCAAATCCCCAAGCCGCCGCCCAGGTCTAAATGCTCCAGCACAATGCCTTCAGTCGCCAGCTCGTCCACCAGCACCAGCACTTTTTCGATGGCCGCGATAAACGGGCTGGTCTCGGTGAGCTGCGAGCCGATGTGACAATCCATGCCGGTAATGCGCAAATTCTTTAATCCAGCCGCTTTACGGTACAACGCAATCGCCTCGGTATAAGCCACGCCGAACTTGTTCTGCTTGAGGCCAGTGGAGATGTAGGGGTGCGTCTTCGCGTCCACGTCCGGGTTCACCCGCAGGCTGATCGCCGCCACTTTACCCATGCTGCCTGCCACTTCGTCGAGGCGCTCCAGCTCAGGTGCAGATTCCACGTTGAAGCACAGAATATCGGCATCCAAAGCCTGCCGCATTTCGGCCTCTGTCTTGCCCACGCCGGAAAACACCACCTTGCGCGCATCGCCGCCCGCCGCCAGCACGCGCTGCAATTCGCCGCCTGAGACGATATCGAAACCCGCGCCGAGACGGGCAAACACGTTCAACACCGCCAGATTGGCATTGGCTTTCACCGCGAAACAGATCAAATGTTCACGGCCTTGCAGCGCTGCATCGAATTGACGGAAACCTTCCGTCAGCGCGGCGCGCGAATAGACATAGCACGGCGTGCCGTGCTGTGCGGCAATGTCAGACAACGGCACTTGCTCCGCATGTAATTGATTATTTTGATAATTAAAAAAGTTGCTCATGGTTGTTTGCCTGACGGGGTGACGGGAGCGGCGGAGGTGTCCGATTTTTGCGAAGCATCATGAGTCCCAGGCACTGGCATGGTCAGCGGCCCTTTGCGCCCGCAGCCTTGCAGTGACAGGGCAAAAAACAACATAATGACGAAACCGGTTTTGAGCCACATTTTGCATCCCCCTGAATTTTAACGTCCGCGATTATAAAGGTTTCAGAGAACAACCATGAACGAAAAAGAATTCAACCAACTGGCGGATGCCGCGCTAACCGGCATAGAAACCGCCATGGACAACTGCGGCGCGGATGCCGACTACCACCGCAGCGGCAACGTGCTGGAAATCGAATTCGACAACGGCACAAAAATCATCATCAACCGGCACGACATCAATCAGGAAATATGGGTCGCCGCCCCGTCCGGCGGCTTCCA
>JAVHSF010000312.1:0-2876 GCA_036172035.1 Gallionella sp.
GGTAGTGCGAAAGTTTATTCAGCTAAACTTTAACGAATCCTGCGCGAATGTTATCCTGCGCGGAATGGTCACATACTAGCGCAACCTCAATGAAAAATCACAATCACGCGCATGATGCGCAAGACAACCGGGAAGTTTTTGAGCCAGCCCATCCCGAGCGGTTTGCCGCCGCGCAAAAAAGCACCTGGGTCAGTATCGTTATCAATTTAGTGCTGACTTTTTTACAGGTCGCCGGCGGATTCTTCTCGCATTCACAGGCTTTGATGGCCGACGGGCTGCATTCCTTATCCGATTTGCTTTCCGATGTGCTGGTGTTGTTCGCCAACCGGCATGGCAATCGCCATGCGGATGCCAATCATCCCTACGGTCATGCCAGAGTGGAAACCGCCGCGACGCTGATACTGGGGGTATTTCTGGCGGCATTGGGCGTTGGCTTGCTGGTAACCGCCGCGCTGCGCTTGCAGCATCCCGGCGAATTGCATGCGGTCAATCCCGTCGCGCTGGTCGTGGCTTTTGTTGCCCTGATTGCCAAAGAGGGCATGTTCCGCTACATGATGGCGGTGGCGAAAAGGGTGCGCTCGCAAATGCTGGTGGCCAATGCCTGGCACGCCCGGTCTGACGCGGCTTCTTCATTGGTGGTCGTGGTCGGTATTGGCGGCAACTTGTTGGGATACACCTTTTTGGACACGGTGGCGGCAGCGGTGGTCGGCGTGATGATCGGGCGCATGGGCGGCAAGCTGGCTTTTGAGGCTTTATCGGAGCTGATTGATACCGGACTGGATGCCGAGGAAGTGGCGGCGATACGGGAAACCTTGCTGAATACCCACGGGGTGCGGGGCTTGCACGATTTGCGTACGCGCAAGATGGCGGACAATGCGCTGGTTGACGCGCACATTCTGGTTGATCCGCGTATCAGTGTCTCCGAAGGACACTACATCGCCGAAACCGCACGCAATGCGGTACTCGATAAGCATCATGTGCTGGATGTGATGGTGCATATAGACCCGGAAGACGACATGCAAAGCAAGCATAATGTCCACTTGCCGAGTCGTCCCGATTTGCTGGTTCAACTGGGCGAGTGCTTCAGCGATGTTAATTTCCTGGACTATCGGGTGGTGTTTCACTATCTGGACGGCAAAGTAGATGCGGAACTCTTTCTGCCGGCCAATCAGCATAGCCCTGAACAGGCGGCTGCGTTACAAGCGCGCTGCGACAGGCTGGTTCAGCATGATCCGGTGTTTCGCAAGATTCATATCCATAGTCGGCACGCACAAGAATAGTGCGCCATAGACAGAATATCGCCCGTAATTGGTGCGATTTATTTTTGTGTTAGTTCACGGGGTTATGGCACAATGCCGCCTTCGCACGCAGAGAGACCAAGGCGCTATCTGCGGAGATTGGTTGGTATTTGGGTAGCAGTTCGCTGATTGATTTGATTCATTGGGAGAGAGTGATGTCGTTGACGGTAAATGATGTGTTGCAAATGATTAAAGACCACGATGTCAAATTCGTGGATTTCCGCTTTACTGATACGCGCGGCAAAGAGCAGCACGTCGGCGTGCCAGCGAAATATGTAGGGATGGACAAGTTTGAAGAAGGCCACGCCTTCGACGGTTCTTCCATCGCTGGCTGGAAGGGCATTCAGGCTTCCGATATGTTGTTGATGCCGGATCCGGCCACTGCTTATCTCGATCCGTTCATGGATGAAAATACCATCGTCATCACCTGCGACGTGGTAGAACCTACCGACGGCAAGGGCTATGACCGCGACCCGCGTTCCATCGCCAAGCGCGCCGAAGCCTATCTGCAATCCAGCGGGCTGGGCGACACTGCCTACTTCGGTCCAGAGCCGGAATTCTTCGTCTTCGATTCCGTAAAATGGCAAATTGATATGTCGGGTTGCTTCGTTAAAATCGGTTCCGAAGAGGCAGCATGGTCTTCAGGGAAAGAGTTTGATGGCGGCAACACCGGCCACCGTCCCGTGGTCAAGGGCGGTTACTTCCCGGTTCCTCCGGTTGACAGTCTGAACGACATGCGCGCCGCGATGTGTCTGGCGCTGGAAGACATCGGCATTGAAGTGGAAGTGCATCACCACGAAGTGGCGACTGCCGGTCAATGCGAAATCGGTACCAAGTTCGATACCCTGGTGCGCCGCGCCGACCAGACTCAAGCCTTAAAATATGTGGTACACAACATTGCCCACCAATATGGCAAGACTGCGACCTTTATGCCCAAGCCTATCGTTGGCGACAACGGTTCGGGTATGCACGTTCACCAATCCATCTGGAAAGATGGCAAGAACCTGTTCGCGGGCAATGGCTATGCGGGGCTGTCCGAAACCGCGCTGTACTACATCGGCGGGATCATCAAGCACGCCAAGGCACTGAATGCGATCACTAATCCGGGTACCAACTCGTACAAGCGTCTGGTTCCTCACTATGAAGCCCCGACCAAGCTGGCCTATTCTGCCAAGAATCGTTCCGCTTCGATCCGCATTCCGCACGTTGCCAGCGACAAGGCGCGCCGTATCGAAACACGTTTCCCCGACCCGACCGCCAACCCCTATTTGTGCTTTGCCGCATTGATGATGGCGGGGCTGGACGGTATCCAGAACAAGATTCACCCCGGCGATCCAGCCGACAAGAACTTGTACGATCTGCCACCGGAAGAAGATGCCAAGATTCCAACCGTATGCAGCTCGCTGGATGAAGCCTTGGCAGCTCTGGACAAGGATCGCGAGTTTCTGACCCGTGGCGGCGTGTTCTCCAGCGATTTCATTGATGCTTTCATCGCTTTGAAGATGGAAGAAGTGACGCGCTTGCGCATGACGACTCATCCAGTGGAATTTGAAATGTACTACAGCATTTAATCGCTGC
>JAVHSF010000313.1:0-2869 GCA_036172035.1 Gallionella sp.
CCTCATCAATGGATGGGGGATTTTAAGGCAAAAAACAACGGCATCCAAAACTAAATGGATGCCGTTGTTTTTAGTGTTGCCATTATTATCGGCATTGTGAATTCACTAAACCGCCGATAAGACACTGTACGCTAGCGCTTACAGCCCGGCATCCGCACGCAGCGCGGCAGCCTTGTCGGTACGTTCCCAGGTAAACTCCGGTTCTTCGCGGCCAAAGTGGCCGTAGGCGGCGGTCTTTTCATAGATCGGACGCAGCAGGTCGAGCATGTTGACGATGCCTTTTGGACGCAGGTCGAAATGGCGCAATACCAGTTCGGTCAGCTTGTCATCAGAGATTTTTCCCGTGCCGTAACTATCCACCATCACGCTGGTCGGCTTCGCCACGCCGATCGCGTAGGAGACCTGCACCAGACACTTGCTGGCGAGACCGGCAGCGACGATATTTTTAGCCACATAACGACCCGCGTAAGCGGCGGAACGATCCACTTTGGAAGGGTCTTTGCCGGAAAACGCGCCGCCGCCGTGAGGGGCTGCGCCACCGTAGGTATCCACGATAATCTTGCGCCCGGTCAGACCGCAATCGCCCTGCGGGCCACCGACCACGAAACGTCCGGTCGGATTGACCAGAAAATTGATGTTGCCCTTGATGAGTTCCTTGGGCAGGATAGGCTTGAGGATGTCTTCAATTACCGCTTCGCGTATCGTTTCCAGCGTCATTTCCGGCGCGTGTTGCGTGGACAGCACCACGGTGTCTATGGAATGCGGCTTGCCGTCAACGTAGCGGATGGTCACTTGCGATTTGGCATCGGGACGCAACCAGGACAGACGACCGTCGTGGCGCAATTGCGACTGGCGCTGCACCGCCTGGTGCGCCAGATAAATCGCCAGCGGCATCAAGGTAGGCGTTTCGTCGCAGGCATAACCGAACATCAGACCCTGGTCACCCGCGCCCTGATTCAGGAAGTCGTCAGAAGCGCGATCCACGCCTTGCGCGATGTCCGGGCTTTGTTTGTCGTAGGCAACCAGTACCGCGCAGCCCTTGTAATCTATGCCGTATTCGGTGTTGTCGTAGCCGATGCGCTTGAGGGTGCTGCGCGCGACCTGGATGTAGTCAACATTGGCGGTGGTGGTGATTTCACCCGCCAGAACGACCAGGCCGGTGTTGGTTAATGTTTCGGCAGCTACCCGCGCATAGGGGTCTTGCGCTAGAATCGCGTCCAGTATGGCATCGGAGATTTGATCTGAAACTTTGTCGGGATGGCCTTCGGATACAGATTCGGAGGTAAACAGAAATTCGCTCATGGTCGTCCGTTCGTCATTTAAAAATTGAAAGGTGCGCATTCTAGCAGAATATGCAAAATCTGCCAGAATAAGCAAAACGAATAAGCAAAACATTGGTAACGCCCCTCCGTGACTACATTTTTCTTCAAAATCATTTATCGTTTTTTATCCTGGTTGCCGCTGGGCGTGTTGCACAGTCTGGGGACACTGCTCGGCAGATTGACCTATTCGCTGTCCGGCCAGTACGCGGCGCGAATGCGGGAAAACTTGCAGCAAGCCGGTTTTTCGCTGGCGGATGCAACCGGACAGCGGCTGCTTTCCGCGACCATTGCCGAGGCGGGCAAGGCGATCACGGAATTGCCCTGGGTGTGGGGGCGGCCTTACGACGAAGTGCTGTCCGCTGTGCTGGATTGTCGGGGCATGGAGTACGTCGAAGCCGCGCGGGCGGCTGGCCGTGGCATCATTTATCTGACCCCGCATCTGGGGTGTTTTGAAATGTGTGCGCTGTATCTGGCACAACACGCACCTATCACCGCACTCTACCGCCCGCCGAAATTACACTGGCTGGAAGCGGTGATGCGCAGCGGACGCGAACGCGGCCAGGCCAGGTTGGCCAAGGCCGACATGAGCGGCGTGCGCCTGTTGTTCAAGGCGCTCAAACGCGGTGAGGCGATAGGCATGTTGCCCGATCAGGCTCCCGGTCAGGGCGAAGGGGAATGGGCGGATTTCTTCGGTCGCCCCGCCTACACCATGACGCTGGCAGGCCGACTGGCGCAAACCAGCGGTGCTGCGGTGTTGCTGGTCAGCGCAGAGCGGCAAGACCAGGGTTACGTCATCTACTTCGAGCCGTTGACGCTGAATTTTGAACAATCCGTTGCACGCCAGATTAACGCGGCACTGGAGCGGCTGATACGCGCCTTCCCCTCGCAATATTTGTGGAGTTATAACCGTTATAAAGTACCGAACGGCGTATTACCTCCGGCAGGTGAAGCGTAATGCGGCTCGGCGTTTTTATCCTGTGGCTGATCCATTTTCTGCCCTTGCGCATCATCGCCGCACTGGGCAATGGCATGGGTTCATTGCTCTATCTGCTGGCCGCCGAGCGCCGTCACGTCGGCGAAATCAACCTGAAACTGTGTTTCCCCGAGATGAGCGAACAAGCGCGCACGCAACTTTTATACGCCCATTTCAGGATGTTCGCGCGCGGTCTGGTCGAACGCAGCATCCTGTGGTGGAGCAGCGCCGAACGCATACGCAGCCTGATTCGCGTCGAGGGCGTGGAACATTTTGAGGCCATCAAAGGCCAGCCCGCCATCCTGCTCACGCCGCATTTCGTCGGCATGGACGCGGGCGGGCAATGGGTCGCGCAGCAGACCGACACGGTGTGCATGTACGCCAACCAGAAGAGCGCGTATATGACCGGGCTGCTGCTGGAGAAGCGCGCCCGCTTTCGCAACCAGCAACTTTACTCCCGCCAGCAGGGCTTGCGTCCGATCATCAAGGGGATGCGCGCAGGTCTGCCTTTCATCTATCCGCCGGATCAGGATCAGGGGGTCAAGGACGGCGTGTTCGTGCCGTTTTTCGGCGT
>JAVHSF010000314.1:0-2810 GCA_036172035.1 Gallionella sp.
CTACAAACGCAGGTTGCAATTAAGAAAGCCAGCCTTGCAGCAGGTTTTTTTAATTTCGCCCAAATTCACGATCCGCACGCTCCCGGGCAAGTTCCGTTATAACACCATTTTTGATAGACACCATTGATCCAACGGCAGGGGCTTTGCAGCCCTCCGCCAGCTGGTGCATGACATGCGTTCTTTGCCCAATATATTGGATGAGATAGCGCCCCTCTACAGCCTTCACAGAACCTCGAATGTCCATCCTGCCGCGAGCCTCCGAAACTGGAACTGCCTGCCAGTCTTCTAAAAGCTTCGCCACATCTACATGTACGGCTGGGACGCTCATTACTTCCGATTGGCTTATTCCTGTTCCGCTTCCAGCAAGGCCGCTTCCTGAGCGCTGCATTCCGTGATCCGGCCTTTCTTTGAACTGCTCCACACGATCAGGAACATCTTCCCGCAGTAACACGACATCTCCTGAGGTGTCGAGAACCAAGTCGCTATCGGACAAATCGTGCAAGCGATCTCGGCGGTGGGGAGGAGGCGTTCGCCCAATTTGCTGTTTTCTATTATTGGATGCATTTTGTTTCTCCTGGGTAAGTTTAAATTTCTGATCAGCTACAAATTTTTCTCGGTATGCCTCTAAAGCTGGATCTGCGAATTTGATACCCAGCCCTTTCAACACGGACGTTTCAACAGCGAGTCGCTGAAACTCTTTCGAACCATTAAGTGTCAGCGTGCTGCCAAACTTTGAGGTGGCGAATCGCAGAGCGGTCGCAATTGCCTCCGGATTGGATTCGGCAATTTTATTAAGTTGAACCTGCTTGGAAATAGCACTGTCGGTGATGACACGTCCCTGCCCGAGATTGAACACAACGGTGCCGGTTCGCTCGATACGGTGAGTAAATGGCAAACGTGTTGTATATTTAGATTCATGGCCGCTCAGCGTGGCCGCGATTCCATGCTTGTCAGATTCGCGTTTCCTGGACACTTCCGTTGATTCTTCCTGTCCATATTTTTGCGCATGAGCCAACGCACTGTCATCGCCATTACCAGCTTCTTTCACCAGGTAATCACGGAAAGTGCTTCCTGGCCCAATCTCTTTAAGCTGGCTGTACATGTCACGACGCTCTGCCGATATTTGTTCCGACAAAACCGCCATCTCGATTGATTGCTTCATTTTTGCAACTGACACGGCTGCTAATTTTTCATGTCCCTTATTGGCAGATCGTATTTTTACCAGCTCAGCCTTGTGCAACTCACGAAGCTTTTTGCGCGCTTCTTTGTTCGCTTCCCTTAACTCATTCAGTCGCTCTATCTTGAGTGGCTTGAACGTTTCTTTGGCTTTCATCCATCGGCTATATTGGCTTTCTGCCTTTTTGTCAGATGGTGATGGCGTGTAATTGGCCACCAGTGACGGCTGTGATTTCCCGAGAGCTGCGGCCTCGAATGCGCCGAATTTTGCTGGCAGGTTTTTCAAGCCTACTTTAGAAAGTTGAATGCCACCCTTTTCACCGATTGGACAAACAACAAACCCCGCGCCTTTTTCCTTAATTTCACAGCCGTATGCTGCCGCTGCTGCATGAAGATCCTGCCAATTTTTTGAATGCTTGAGCCGGTCACCAATGCGAATTTCTGTCGCCCAAGTCTGAAAAGATTTTTCACCAGAATAGATTTCTTTTTTTCTTGACTGATCAGTAATTGAAGACGATTTTCCTTCACGACTGGCGATGCGTTCCTCGCGTGGAATTTCAACAATCTGCCCTAGCTCATCTACTTTGTGCAAGCCTTTGTCACGCGGCAAATTGTGTCTCGTTTCAATTTCACGGCAAACTTTGTCTCGGTTGATCTTGTCATGCCAGAGCGAGTTGCCTCGATGAGGTTTTTCTTTTTCGATTCGGCTGGCAAAAATATGAAGGTGCCAGTAACCGTTGTCGTTGTGAAGGAATGTGGCGAAGTGGTTTTTATCCAAATCCATCTTTGCCAACATCGAGTCCTCGGTGTCTCGCAAAACGGCTTCACTGGGTTTGTCCTGGTTAAAAGACACAACGAAGTGAGCCAGTTTCTTATCTGCACCGACACTATTATTAAGGTCACAATTTGCTTGCATTTCAATTGCGGCCAACTCAATCAGCGCGGCCATATCCTGCCCAACAAATACACCATCATCAATCAAGCCAAAATTACCAAGCCGTGTACGGTGAGATTTATCCAGCAGTTCACCAGTCTCAATATCTGGCTTCAATCCTTCACCATATTTTAGCGCGGCCATAGCCGATGACTTTCCATCCTTCCGTCCGGCTATGCGTTTTGAGATCATGATTTTCCAGCTATATTTTGAACGGACTGCACAACTTTCTTTTGTGCATCTTCGATTTCATGCAGGAGTTTTACAACATCCGCATGAGTTTGCAGAGTAGGTGATCCTTGTGGAAACGAACCAGATAGCCATCCTTTGAGCAAGCCACCAAGGCGGCCAAGATCGGCGCGAGTGGCTGCAAGCTCACCGATTGCATCCTGGTCAGTTTTGGATTTAGGCGTGGATTTAAAAATCGCCTGGCGGCAAAGTTCGCCCATAGAGATTCCAAAAGCGGCGGCGCGAACCTGCAATTTTTCCTTTTCTTCTGGTGAAGCACGTACACCAATGGTCAAAGTTTTGACTCTTGATTCAGAGCGAGCAGCCATTTCAGTTCCTCATTTTCATATTCAATTCAGCCAACAGGCAGAACCAGCTCGCCGCCAGGCGCAGGGCAAAACATCACGAATAAGGCGAAGCCGTTGAGTGTGTTTTATGGCGGTGCAACCGTCATCCGTCCTGCCCTTGTTTT